>JANLSB010000491.1:0-1802 GCA_031362125.1 Lysobacterales bacterium
TCTTCGCCTTCACGTCGGGCACCACCGGCGTGCCCAAGGCGACGATGCACTTCCACCGCGATGTGATGGCCGCGTGCCGTTGCTGGCCGCCGCATGTGCTGCGCCCCACGGCCGACGATGTGTTCATCGGCAGCCCGCCGCAGGCGTTCACGTTCGGCCTGGGCGGCTTGCTGCTGTTCCCGATGTCGGTCGGCGCGCAGGCCGTGCTGCTCGAAAGGGCCACGCCGCCGCAACTGCTCGATGGCATCCGCGACTTCGGCGCCACGATCCTCGTCACCGCTCCCACGTCCTACCGCGCGCTCGCCGCGCATGGCGACGCACTGCGTGCGACAGCGCTGCGCAAGTGCGTCTCGGCCGGCGAGGCGCTGCCCGCAGCGACACGTGCGTTGTGGAAAGAGACCACCGGCATCGAGTTGATCGACGGCATCGGCGCCACTGAGCTGCTGCACATCTTCATCTCTGCCGACGAAGCGCACGCACGCCCGGGCGCCACCGGCGTGGCGGTGCCCGGCTACCGCGCCGAAGTGGTAGATGACAACGACAAGCCCGTGCCCGCTGGCACTGTCGGACAGTTGCGCGTCAAGGGCCCGACGGGCTGCCGCTACCTCGCCGATGCGCGGCAGAAGAGCTACGTCAAGCACGGTTGGAACTACACCGGCGACGCCTATTGGCTCGATGCCGACGGCTACTTCCACTACCACGCCCGCACCGACGACATGATCATCTCGGCCGGCTACAACATCGCCAGCCCCGAGGTCGAAGAGGCGCTGCTGCAGCATCCGGCGGTGGCCGAGTGCGGCGTTGTCGGCGCGGCCGACGCCGAGCGCGGCCAGATCGTCAAAGCCTATGTCGTGCTGCGCCCGGGGCACAGCGGCGACGACGCGATGGTCAAGACGCTGCAGGATTTCGTGAAGCAGGCCATCGCGCCCTACAAATACCCGCGTGCCGTGGTCTTCATCGACACGATGCCGCGGACGCAAACCGGAAAGCTGCAGCGCTTCATGCTGCAACAACTCACATGAAAAACGCATTGCTCCCCGTTGGCTGGCCGCGTCCGAAGGGCTACGCCAATGGCGTCGCCGCCGGCGGCAAGCAGATTTTCGTCGCCGGCATGATCGGCTGGGACGCGCAGGGCGTTTTCCACAGCGACGACTTCGCCGCGCAGTCGCGCCAGGCGCTGGCCAACATCGTCGCCGTGCTCGAAGCCGGCGGCGCGAAACCGCACCACATCACGCGCATGACCTGGTACGTGACCAGCAAGCGCGAGTACCTGGCCGCGCTGCCGGCCATCGGCGCTGCGTTCCGCGAACTGATCGGGCACTACGACATCGCGATGACGGCGGTGCAAGTGGCGGCGCTGATCGAAGACCGCGCCAAGGTCGAGATCGACGCCACGGCCGTCGTGCCGGAGTGAATGGTGCCGGAAAGAGGAGTCGAACCCCCGACCTTCGCATTACGAATGCGATTGGCCTCGCCAGGACAGTCTTGGACTTGCCAAAATTGTCTCTGATAGCGGCTCTCAAGTGCAAGCTGAAGCTCTTGCAAACAGTCCTTGTCTGTCAACGCAACTGTCCCAGGAATGTCCCAGGCTAGCGAACCTCAGTGAGTTCTCGAAGGTCTGCCGATGATTGCTGACCACTTCGCCATGTCTGCCCTCATCCGAGCCAAATCTGCCGGCAGGACAGTTTCGTCGAGGGAAGTGGTCCTCACGCCGTACGCGGTCAGCGTGCGGCCGTAAGCACGCTTCAGCCTCGCGAAGTTGCTTCGCAGCTTGTAGGTAGCGTCGAAGGCGGCCCAGGGAT
>JANLSB010000504.1:0-3296 GCA_031362125.1 Lysobacterales bacterium
AGGATGGTGACGATCACCGAGCTCCAGCCCAGCACCAGGCCGGCGATGGCGTAGCCGTTGCCGTCGATCGCGCCTGCGGAACGGCGATTCTCGCTGCGCGCCATGTGCCCGGTGATGATCGCACCGACGCTGCCCACGAAAGGCAGCAGGGTCCAACCGAGGATGCCTGCCACCAGACTGATGATGGCGAGGGTGCTGGTAGTGCTGACCGGGGCGCTCATAGTCGTTATCTGCTCTTGTGGTTGAAGAACGTGTCCGTGGTTCGAATCGCGATTCAAAGCGTGTTGGCCACGCCGGGAATCCGTCTTCTGTGCAATGTCCACGCCGGTAATGTTGCCGGATTCAGAGATCGAACTTGATGCCCTGTGCCAGCGGCAGCGAATCCGAATAGTTGATCGTATTGGTCTGCCGGCGCATGTACGCCTTCCACGCATCCGAACCCGACTCGCGACCGCCGCCGGTTTCCTTCTCGCCGCCGAACGCGCCGCCGATTTCCGCGCCGCTGGTGCCGATGTTGACGTTGGCGATGCCGCAGTCGCTGCCCGACGCCGCGAGGAAGGCTTCCGCCGCGCGCAGGTTGGCGGTGAAGATCGACGAGGACAGCCCCTGCGGCACTGCATTCTGCATGTCGACGGCTTCGTCCAGGGTCTTGAACTTCATCACGTACAGGATCGGCGCGAAGGTCTCGTGCTGGACGATCTCGGCGTCGTTGGTCAGGCCGGTCACGATCGCCGGCAGCACGAAATTGCCCTTGCCTTCGATCGCCGCGCCGCCGGTTTCGACATTGCCGCCGCTGGCCTTGGCCTTGGCGATGGAATCGAGGTAAGCGTCCACCGCATCGCGGCTGTTGAGCGGGCCCATCAGATTCTTCGGGTCGGTCGGGTCGCCGATCTTGGTTTCCACCTGCTTATACGCGGTGATGAGTTTCGCCAGCACATCGTCGTACACGCTTTCGTGCACGATCAGGCGGCGGGTGGTGGTGCAGCGCTGGCCGGCGGTGCCGACGGCGCCAAAGACAATGGCTGGAATCGCCAGCTTCATGTCGGCGCTGGCGTCGACGATGATCGCGTTGTTGCCGCCCAGCTCCAGCAGCGAACGGCCCAGACGCCGCGCGCAGCGCTCGCCGACGATGCGGCCGACCTTGGTCGAGCCGGTGAAGCTGATCAGCGGGATGCGCTTGTCGTCGACAAAGCTGGAGGCCAACTCGGTGCCGGCGTCGTTGAACAGGAAGAAGATGTCCGGGAAGCCGGCCTTCTTGAGCGCTTCGTTGCAGATCTTCATCGAGGCGATGGCCGACAGCGGGGTCTTCGGCGACGGCTTCCAGATCGTGATGTCGCCGCAGATCGCAGCGACGAACGCATTCCACGCCCACACCGCGACCGGGAAGTTGAACGCCGAGATCACCCCGACGATGCCGATCGGATGCCACTGCTCGTACATCCGGTGGCCCGGGCGCTCGCTGTGCATAGTCAGGCCGTAGAGCTGACGCGACAGACCGACCGAGAACTCGCCGATGTCGATCATCTCCTGCACTTCGCCATCGCCTTCCGGCTTGGACTTGCCCATTTCGAGAGCAACGAGCGAGCCCAGCGCGTCCTTGTGCGTCCGCAGCGCATCCGCGCACAGCCGGATCGCCTCACCGCGACGCGGCGCCGGGGTGGTGCGCCAGATCTTGAACGCAGCCTGGGCGCGCTCGACGATCAGATCGTAATCCGCCTGCGACGATGCCATCACCCGGCCCAACACCTCGCCGGTGGTCGGGTTGATCGGCTCCAGCACACCGGCATCGCTGGTCGTGGACCATTCGCCATGGCCGAGGTAGGTGCCGGACTCGCTGGCGCCAAGGCCGAGCGTGGTGAGGACGGGATGGGTCATCGGAAACTCCTGAGTGCGGTGGCGCGGCCCGCGCCTGCCGGCGCGCGCTTGCGGTAAGAATTGAGCGACATCTGGTGGCCCCGACACGATTCGAACGTGCGACCTGTCCCTTAGGAGGGGACCGCTCTATCCAGCTGAGCTACGGGGCCAAGACCGGAATTATCGCAGGCTTGGACGGGGGGCGGCACCCCCGGAAGTCCTCCCGGGATTGGGTCCAGCGAAGCCGCAGCCGCCTGCTGTGCTCCCCTCTCCCCTCGGGAGAGGGGCCGGGGGAGAGGGTCCGGCGAAGCGGGAGCACCGCAGGCCGACGTACCCTCATCCGGCGCTATGCGCCACCTTCTCCCGGTGGGAGAAGGGAAGAGCCATCGCTCTGCTCTCCTCTCCTATCGGGAGAGGGGCCGGGGGAGAGGGTACGTCGGCCCGCAATCTGCGGTTGCTTTGGCAGGAGGACCTTCAGGCCCGATCTTGTTGGCTCGCGACCCGATCCATCTGGAAAGCCCTACTGCGAAACACGCTTCTCTCAATCCTCGCGCCGCTTGGTCAGGCCAGAGACGATCGCCACCAGCAGCAGACTGGCCAACCAACCGAACAAGGTCTCCGCCCACACCACCATCCGGGTGATGTGTTTCCAGCCGCTGCCGCGCAGCTCTTGCCACCACACGGCTTTGGGCGTCGGAATCATCGGCGACCAGTCTTTCTGCTGCTGCAGATCCACCAACGGCAGAATCACGTCCAGCGAATACGCCAGCGGGCTGAAGCCGGTGTATTCCTGCGGCAACGTTTCGCACAGGTACCAGTTGCCCGCGCCCTTGATTGGCGCTGGTAAGGCATAGGCTGATTTTGCTTGCTCCGTATTCGCGGCATCGCTGCCCGGCACGCATGCCGCATAGTCCGCATGCTGGAACACCAGCGGATCGCTCGGGGCAAACACATTGCGCGGTGGCAATACCGTGTACCAGTAGAAGGCAGCGCTCGCCAACCACACGCCGAAGAACCAAGCCAGCAACCGGATCGGCCGATAGCCGTATCCCGTCAACATCCCGAAACCGTAGTGAAAACCGCGCGCAAGAATGCGGTAGAGCCGCTTCCGCCACAGCCACCAATCTGCAGGCGACATGCCAATCAGATCGGCCCGGCGAAGCCGGTCCTCGAATGCAATCGCCACTTGGCGCGCATCTTCGGTGTGGCCCATTTCGCGCAGCACCTTCTGCAGCTGACGCCAGGGTTGCGGACAGAAGCCGCTGCTTGCGTCTGATAAGCCACTCATATCAGGTCGTTGTTTGTCGAGCCATGCCAATCGCGCAGTTGCAGCAGTGGGTGCACCTCTGGTGATGGTGCCGTAGGTGAAGCCATCAAGCGCCAAATCGGTGCCCCAGGCGTCAGCATCGTCGACCAGGTGTCCGACCGAGGCAGATGTGAGC
>JANLSB010000530.1:0-4299 GCA_031362125.1 Lysobacterales bacterium
AATGGCTGAGCTGCCGATCGGATGCCCATCGGAGGACCCTCAGCCGAGACGATCCAACACACTCACCAGCTCAGGCGCCAGCGGAGCATCCAAGAGGTAGGGTTCGCGCCCGCCATCCAGCGCGAATTCCAGCGACGCCGCATGCAGGAACAATCGCTTGAGGCCGAGCTGCTCGCGCAGACGTTTATTGACCTCCGGCTCGCCGTATTTGTCGTCGCCCGCGACCGGGTGGCCGATGTGTTGGGCGTGGACACGGATCTGGTGGGTGCGGCCGGTCTCGATCCGTACTTCGCAATAAGAATGTCCGCCGCGGCGCTCCAGCACGCGGAAATGACTGAGTGAGGCTTTGCCGCCGGCGTGGACCTGGACATGGCGCTCGCCGCCCTGGCGCAGGCCAATGTGCAGCGGCGCGTCGACGCTCATGGTGCCGTCGGGCATGCGGCCGACCAGCAGGGTCAGGTAACGTTTGGCGATGCCGCGACCATCGTCGGCATCGCTCTCGCGCATCAGCGCCTGCAGTTCGGTCAGCGCAGAGCGCTTCTTGGCGATGATCATCAGGCCAGAAGTGTCGCGATCGAGGCGATGGACCAGTTCCAGCGTCTCTTTCGGGCGTAGTGCGCGGAGGGTCTCGATCACGCCGAAACTGATCCCGCTGCCACCGTGACTGGCGACACCGGTGGGTTTGTTGACCGCCAGCAGCCGGGCGTCCTCGAAGAGGATGCTGGCCGCCATGGCATCGAGCAAGCCCGGCGCCGGGGTGCCCTTCTCACCTGGTTCGACCAACCGCACCGGTGGAATCCGCACCTCGTCACCGCCCTCCAGCCGGGTTTCGGCCTTGGCCCGACCGCCGTTCACGCGCACCTGACCGCTACGGATAATCTTGTAAATCAATGATCTGGGCGCGCCCTTGAGCTGCCCGAACAGGAAGTTGTCCAACCGCTGGTCAGTGCGGTCTTCATCAACACGGACCAGACGGACCTGGCTCATTGGAGGTTGCGCAGTACGCGGTGGCGGATTGGATGAGGTCATATGGATGCGGTCATAGTGATCGTGATCTGCTACACTCGTTGAGCGGTATAAGGGGTTGATTTCGCTAGGGAGTTAGCGACAGACGTTTCGACGTCGCGTCGCTCGAATGGGCCGAAAGCCCGCCTCCCCCGCGATATCCGATGCAGTACGCGACCACCGCCTCCGGGGCGGCCATGTTAGCGGCTTGTCGGCAAAGCCGGTTATCGCCGAGTGCGTCAGACACTCGTGCTGAACACGTCCCGTGCCGCCGCATCATCGCGCATCCAGCGCAACCGACGCAGGCGGCCGGCCTGTAACACGCTGTAGAACTAGAAGCGCTCCCGCGGCTCGCCGTGGTGTTGAAGCGCTGGAATACTTGAAGCGGCACATGCCGCGCGCCTGCCCCATGGCAGGCCCGCCCTCGGGTGGGACGAGCGCGCGACGGTGCCGCCGGCAGTCTCCAGAGGCGAATACGCCCATGGCGTTCCGCGCGCCTGCTTTCGAGCAGGAGATGATGCGCGAGAGGAACGCAAGACCATGAAACGCATGTTGATCAATGCGACGCAGGCAGAAGAACTGCGCGTCGCTATCGTCGAAGGCCAGACGCTGTACGACATCGATATCGAAAGACCGTCCAAAGAACAGAAAAAATCCAACATCTACAAAGGCAGCATCACCCGGCTCGAACCGTCGCTGGAAGCGGCGTTCATCGAGTACGGCGGAGAAAAGCACGGCTTCCTGCCGCTGAAGGAAATCTCGCGGGACTATTTCCAAGCCGGCGTGGACCACCACAAGGCTGGGATCAAGGAGCTGCTGCGCGAAGGCCAGGAAGTCGTCGTCCAGGTCGACAAGGAAGAACGCGGCAACAAGGGCGCGGCCCTGACGACGTTCATTTCGCTGGCCGGGCGCTATATGGTGCTGATGCCGAATTCGCCCACCGCCGGTGGCGTATCGCGCCGGATCGAAGGCGATGATCGAGCTGCATTGAAAGCGGCGATGGACGTGCTCGCTATTCCTGACGAGATGGGCGTGATCATCCGTACCGCCGGCGTCGGTCGCGACGCCGAAGAGCTGCAATGGGATCTCGATTATCTCCTCAGCGTGTGGAAGGCGATCGCAGAAGCCGCTCTGAAGAAAACCTCCCCATTCCTGATCTACCAGGAATCGCGGCTGATTATCCGCGCGTTGCGGGACTACATGCGCGCCGATATCGGTGAGATCCTGGTCGACACGCCCGAGATGTACGCAGAGGCGAAGGAATTCGTCGAACAGGTGATGCCGCAGAACCTGCGCAAGCTCAAGCAGTACACCGACGACACCCCGCTGTTCAACCGCTTCCAGATCGAATCGCAGATCGAGAATGCTTATGAGCGTTCGGTGCGGCTGCCTTCGGGCGGTTCGCTGGTGATCGACCAGACCGAAGCATTGACCGCAGTCGACGTGAACTCCTCGCGCGCCACCAAGGGCGGCGACATCGAAGAAACCGCGTTCAACACAAATTTGGAGGCCGCGGAAGAAGTTGCGCGCCAGATGCGCCTGCGCGATCTCGGTGGGCTGGTGGTGATCGACTTCATCGACATGGCTTCGAACAAGCATCAACGCGATGTCGAGAACCGTCTAGCCCAGGCGCTGAAGCACGATCGCGCCCGTGTCCAGCTCGGTCGCATCTCCAAGTTCGGCCTGATGGAAATGTCGCGCCAGCGCCTGCGCCCAAGCCTCGGAGAATCCAGCCAGCTGGTGTGTCCGCGCTGCGACGGTCACGGCCGCATGCGCAGCATCGAATCGCTGTCACTGTCGATCATCCGCCTCGCCGAAGAGCACGCGATGAAGGACAGCACCGGCCAGGTACTGGTGCAGGTTCCGGTCGAGATCGCCAACTATCTGCTCAACGAGAAGCGTCGCGCGCTGAGCGAGATCGAGAAACGCCACGATGCGCCGATCGTGATCGTCGCTGACGAATCGCTGCACACGCCGCACTACGAAGTCACCCGGATTCGCGAGAACGAGCTGACCGAAGAAACCTCGAAACCGAGCTACCAGCGAGGCACACCCCGCAAACTGGCGACGATCGCGCTGACCAAGGCGAATCTCAACGTGCCCGCCGCGCCGGCAGTGACCAATGTGAAACCGGCCCGTCCGGCGCCGATGCGTGAAGATCGCGATGAAACACCGCGTACGCCTGTACCACAGGCACAACAGACCGCACCGGCGCCAGCATTCGCACAACCTGCGCCGGTCGCGAAATCCGGAGGCCTGATGGGTTGGCTGAAGGGACTCCTGGGCGCAGGGTCCGCGCCGACGCCCACGCCTGTACGACCGCAGTCCGATACGCAGCAGGCCCGGGATCGCAACGAACGTCCTGACCGCAATGGCGGCCCGCGACGCGATCAACGTCGCGATGAGCGCGGCCCGAAAGGGCAGCGCGATCCTCGCCGGGATGAGCGCCGCGACGAACAGCGCCGCAATCAGCCGCAGGGACAAGCGCCCAAGCCAGCGCAGAACGAGCCGCGTCAGCCGCAAGGCCCGCGTCAGCAACAGCCTCAGCAGCAGAAACAGGGCCAGTCCAAGCAACCGCAAAACCAGCCACAGTCCCAACAGCAGCCGAAGCCGGCGAGTGCCGAAAATCCTCAGCATCAGCAGCAACCGCGTCGGGAAGAGCGTGCAACGGCGCCTGCGGTCGAAGCGCCAAAGCCGCAGACCTCAATCGCGACCGACACAGTCGCCGTACCGGCAGTCGTTCCGGCCACGACCGCTCCGTTCGCAGCGCAACCGCTTTCGGCAGAAGCCACCGCAGTCACGATGACCACAGCGGCAGTCGATGACAACTCCGAACAGGAGTTTGCAGCCGAAGGTGGCGATGACACCACGCAGGACGGCGGCAGCCGTCGTCGTCGCGGTCGTCGCGGCGGTCGTCGTCGTCGTCGTGGCAATGGCGAAAGTACAGCCGCAGGCGAAGTCGCGGCCGACGATGTATTCGCTGGCGATGAGCCCCAGACAGCGATCGACCGCAATCAGCCGGAATTCGATTTCGATGATCTGCCCTCCGTCGAACGAGCACCCGTTGTGGCTGCAGTTGCGCTGGTCTCGACTGTGTCCAGCATGCCTGTAGCGAACGCGGCTGCAACGCTGGCAACTGCGATCAGCACCGATCTTGCGCACGCTGATGAGACGAACGCGGACGAAGCAAAACCCGTATCCACAGCGCTCGGATCGCCTGAAGCCGAAGCACCGTTCGCACCATCGCCGATCGAGGCCGAATCCGAAACGGTGGTCGTTCAGTCTGCTGTGAGC
>JANLSB010000531.1:0-1987 GCA_031362125.1 Lysobacterales bacterium
CGCGCTGGGATTATCGAGGTCTTTTTTCGCGCCCGCGCCGGGACGCTCGGATCCGTCGAAGCGACCGCGTTCGTCGACACCTCTGCCGGCGGCATTCAGCGAGCCGGCGATCAGCGCCCCGGCAATCATCAGCGTCAGCCCCAAGCTGCCGACCGCAGTTTTCATGGAATTTGTTCGCATTCGTTTTTCTCGATGGCAAGATCCACCGGAACCGGACCGCAAAGATCAGGCTGCGACCGCCGGCAGTACTGCGTATTGGAATGATCCCGCCCCCAATCTCGGGGAAACGGGTCGCGAAGGCTCCTTGCCGCGTGTCGCTCCGTGGTAAACCCAAGAACCAATTCTCAGGAATGTCCTGCACCGAGACTTTCGGCGCGGTCATTCCGCCATGCAGCGCGCAGATCTCGTCCGCTGAATACTGGCTGCAGCTTCACCGTCATCCCCCCATGACGCTCCAAGTTCTCCGCCGCACTTCGGCGGCAAGCGGGGCTGGCCCGCGCGTGATCGTCGTTTTCCGAGGCGCAGACTAGGCCAATCTGTCCGCCACTGCATGTTGCCTTGCAGCAAAAACCTCAAGGCGAAAGGATCATGCCGCAGCTGCCGTCCGAGGCGTCATGTGAGCGTGGGCATATCGATATGACGCGATCGCGGCGTCTCTGCGACCGGATGTTGCCCGGATGTTCGCCGGTCCGGCGACCGGCGAACCCAATAGAGACCGGCGGTGTGGGATGACGGCCGGTGTCGGAAGCCCAACCCTGGCCCGGTCAGTGCGTGTTGCGGTCCCGATGCCAGCCGCGATGTTTGATATCGAGGTACAGGCTGTAGCAGGCGGTGAAGGCCGGGAACAGGTTCTGGACGATGCCGACCGAGTCCTGTTTCTGCGAGAACACGAAGTAGCTCAGCGTCATCAGGCTGCCGACGATGCTCATGTACCAGAACACGCGCGGGATCACCGGCTTGCCCTCGCGTTTGCTGGCGATGAACTGCACCAGCCAGCGACCGCCGAACATCAGTGCGCCGGTGAGGCCGATCAACTTCCACGGGCTCATGTGAATCCCGGTCCACACCAGCCACGGGATCGGTGAATTCATGATGTCGACAGGAATGGCATCCATCGTCACAGCTCCTCGACCGCCGTGCGTTTGCTGCGCGCAATCAGCCACGCCACGCCGCGCAGATCGCGCAGACCAACCAGCGCTCGATTGAGATTGTTGTATTTCGATACGCCACTGGCGCGGTGGCGGTGGTTCACCGGCACGCTGATGGTGTTCCAACCCGCGCGCTGCATCAGCGCCGGCAGATAGCGATGCATGTGGTTGAAGTAGGGCAGATCGAGAAAAGCCTCACGTTCGAACAGTTTGATACCGCAGCCGGTGTCGGGGGTTGCGTCCTGCAGCATGCGGCTGCGGATCGCGTTCGCGAATTTCGACGCCCAGCGCTTGCTGCCGGTGTCCTTGCGGTTGACGCGCCAGCCGGCAAACAGTTTCACGTTGGCGGCAGAGGTCTCGCGTTCGGCGAGCAACTTGGGAATATCGGCTGGATCGTTTTGACCGTCGCCGTCGAGCGTGGCGATCCATTCTCCGCGAGCGGACTTCACCCCATTGCGCACTGCGGTGCTTTGTCCGCTCTGGCTGATGTGTTTGATGACGCGCAGCTCGGGCACGTCAGTCTTCAATTTTTTCAGCACTTCAAGTGTGTCGTCGCGCGAGCAGTCGTCGACATAGACGATTTCGAATGGTGTCAGGCCGCGCAGGGCAGCGGTGATCTCGTTGATCAACGGCGTGACGTTGTCGCGCTCGTTGAACACGGGGACGACGACGGAGAGGTGGGGAACGCTCATGGGGAAAAACCTTCAGAAGCACGCAAGATAAACAGCTCTTCTTGGAACAGTGTCACTGTTTCCGGGGGCGCCGGATTGTCGCCAGCCATCCGTGCACGCAAATATGCCCACATCGCTTCTGCGGGAACGACACGGCCGTGCCGCAAT
>JANLSB010000545.1:0-1774 GCA_031362125.1 Lysobacterales bacterium
GCCTGGGCGGCGATGGTGCTGTCCGATATCGGCCTTGGCCTGATCAATGGCGGCAGCTACATGACCTACGTCGCCAGCCTCAGTTTCTGGTCGGTCTATGCGTGCATCGCACTGTCGACGGTGATCGGCTTCGGCCTGCGCGGCAAGGTCGGCGGCGCCAACGTGCTGGGCTACTCGCTGGTGGGCTCGATCCTGTTCTTCGTGATCACCAATGGCGTGACATGGTTCGGTTCGACGATGTACCCGCAGACCGGTGCAGGCCTCATCGCCGCCTACGTCGCCGGCATCCCGTTCTTCAAGTGGACCGTCATGGGCACGCTGTTCTACTCGGCGCTGCTGTTCGGCGGTTTCGCACTGCTGCGCCGGCAGGTGCCGTCGCTGCAGGCGCAGACGGTTTGAAAAAAGTAATTTTGATTCCGAAACCTGCGCTCCATGGTGAGGAATCTTTTTTTTGCTGGCTGAATGAGAAAGCAGATCCTTCCACCCGCTACGTGACCAATGGGGATCGCAGAAGCTCTCCGCTCACCTGGTCGCGACTTCCGTCGCTCTTACAAAAACGGACTTCCCAGATGGGCAACCGCCTCTCCAAGATCTACACCAAGACCGGCGACGACGGCACGACCGGGCTCGGCGACGGCAGCCGGGTCGCGAAGGATTCGGCGCGGGTCACTGCCTACGGCACCGTCGACGAGGCGAACTCGTCCATCGGTGTGCTGCTGGCCTGCGAGGTACCGGACGATATCCGCACGCTGCTGACGATGGTCCAGCACCAGATGTTCGATCTCGGCGGCGAGCTGTGCATTCCCGGGCATTCGGCGATCGACGATGCCGATATCCTGCGCCTCGAACAACATCTGGATCACTACAACGATCCGCTGCCGGCGCTGAAGGACTTCATCCTGCCTGGCGGCGGCGAAGCGGCGGCGCGTTGCCATCTGGCGCGCACCATCGTGCGTCGCGCCGAGCGTGAATGCGTGACCTTGTCGCATCATGATGCGGTGCGGCCGCAGGCGATCCGTTATCTCAATCGTCTCTCCGATCTGCTGTTCGTGCTGTCCCGGGTGTTGGCGCGAAACAGCGGGCACGGCGAGATCCTCTGGAACCACGAGCGTCGCCAACGACAGAAATGAGCCTCACGGTCTTCAGCCATCGCGCCTGTCTGGCCCACGACACCGGACCGACCCACGCCGAGTGCCCGGCGCGGCTGACCGCAGTCACCACCGGCCTGCGCGAGACCTGGCCCGATCTGGACTGGCGCGAGGCGCCGCGCGCGAGTCGCGGCCAGCTGTTGCGTGTGCACTGCGAATCGCTGCTGCATACGGTGCTGGAAACCAGGCCCTGCGAGCGGATCTGGCTCGATCCCGACACCATTCTGTCGCCGGCCTCGGCCGAAGCCGGGCTGCGCGCGGCGGGTGCAGTGGTGGCAGCGGTCGAACTCGTGCTCAACGGCGAAGCCAAGCGCGCGTTCTGCGCGGTGCGTCCGCCCGGCCATCACGCCACCTGCAGCGCGGCGATGGGCTTCTGCCTGTTCAACTCGATCGCGGTCGGCGCCGCGCACGCGCTGGAAAAATTCGGCCTGTCGCGGATCGCCATCGCCGATTTCGACGTGCACCACGGCAACGGCACCCAGGCGATCTTCGATCTCGAACCGCGCGTGGTGTTCGCCAGCTCGCACCAGATGCCGCTGTACCCCGACAGCGGCCACGCCAGCGACCGCGGCGTCAACAACATCTTCAATGCACCACTGCCGCCGGGCGGAGGCAGCGCGCAGTTC
>JANLSB010000551.1:0-3623 GCA_031362125.1 Lysobacterales bacterium
GGCCCGTCGGGCCGCGTTGCAACACCGCGCCGATCTGCTCGCCGCGTTGGCCGAGTACGAAGCCAGCCAAGCCGCGCTGCAGGGCGAAATCGCCAAGCAGTACCCGGACATCCATCTGGGGCCGGGCTACAGCTGGGACCAGGGAGAGGGCAAGTTCACGCTGGGCCTGTCGCTGCCGGTGCTGGTTTTTTTGAGCCAGCGCGGCCCGATCGCCGAGGCGCAAGCACGCCGCACCGAAGCGGCCGATCGCCTCCTCGCATTGCAGGCGCAGGCGATCGGTGCGGTGGATCGCGCCGCGGCCAACGTCGCGCTGGCGCGCAGCCAGCATGAGGCCGCCGATCGCCTGCTTGCGGAACAGCGCCGCCGTCTCGCGCAAGTCGAACGGCGTTTTGCCGCGGGCGAGAGCGATCGTCTGGAACGGGTCAGCGCGCGCCTGGAGGTGCATGCCGCGGCGCGAGAGGCGCTCGATGCGGCGATCGCGACGCAGCAGGCGCTGGGAACCCTGGAGGATGCGATGCAACAACCGCTGGCGGGCGAAGTGCCGCACGAACAATCCATCGACACCGACCCGCGTGGCGGGAACAAGGATCAGCCATGACTATCCCGCCGCGCGCCCGCCCGCATCGCACCCGCCTCATCGTCGCCATCGTGGCGGCCGGACTGCTAGGGCTGCTGGTCTGGGGCTTCGTCGAAGGCCGTCGCGAGCAGGCGGTTGAGCGCGCGCGCGAGCAACCCGTGCGTGCGCCCTCGCGCGTGTCCGAGGACCACGGCGAGGTGGTGGTCACGCTCGATGCCGCGACCCAAGCCCGCAGCGCCATACGTACGGCACCCTTGGCCCCGACGAAACAGCGGGCGGAACTGCGCGGCTTCGCGACCGTGCTCGATCTGCAACCGCTGGGGGCCGATCGCGTCGCCTACGCGCAGGCGCGCTCGGAGCTGGCGCAGGCACAGGCGGCGCTGGCGGTGTCCAGCCGCGAACTGGAGCGCACGCGAATCCTCAATCGCGACGACAAGAATCTGTCCGACAAGGCGCTGGACGCGGCGCAGGCCAGCCAGCGCGCGGATCGCGCGCGCGCGCAAGCCGCCGATATGTCGGCGCACTTGCTTGCCGACGCTGCACGCCAGCGCTGGGGTCCGGTGATGGCCGGCTGGTTCGCGACGGATGGAGCGCCCTTGCAGCGATTGTTGTCGTTGCAGGACGTGCTTCTGCGGGTGGCGCTGCCTGCGGGTGCCACGTCGATGCCGTTCCCGGAGACGGTGCGCATCGCGGTCGGCCCGGACGATTTCGTCACCGCGCACTTGGTCTCGGTCGCGCCGCAGGTGGACCCGCAGTTGCAGGGCGCCACCGCGCTCTATCGCACCGCGGCGGTGGATGGATTGCAGCCCGGCCGCAGCGTCGATCTCTGGTTGCCACGCGGTGATGGCACACGATCCGGCGCGGTGGTGCCGCAAGCGGCAGTGGTCTGGTGGCAAGGCCGTGCCTGGGCCTATCTGCAGCAGAACCCGACGCGTTTTGTCCGGCGCGAGATCGATACCGGCACGCCCGTTGCCGGCGGGTATTTCGTGAGTGACCCGCAGGTGGCGGGACGACACGGGGTCGTCGTCGGCGCGCAATTGCTGCTCTCCGAAGAGTTCCGTGCGCAGATCCATGTGGGTGAAGAGGGTGAAGAATGAACGGTGGCGGCTGGCTGGCCGGGATCGTCGCTTGGTCGTTGCGCTTTCGCGGCATCGTCGTCGCGCTGTCGGTGCTGCTGCTGGTCTATGCCTCGTTCGGGCTGTCGCAGGCCACCTACGACGTGTTCCCCGAGTTCGCCCCGCCGCAGGTCACGATCCAGACCGAAGCACCGGGCCTGTCGCCCGAACAGGTCGAAACCCTGCTCACGCAGCCGCTGGAGAATGCGATCAACGGCATGACCGGGATCGAGGCGCTGCGCTCCAGCTCGATCCAGGGCTTGTCGATCATCGTCGTCACCCTGGAGCCCAGCAGCGACATCGCGTTGGCGCGCCAGCGCGTGGCCGAGCGCCTGACGACGGTAGTCGGCCGGTTGCCACGGGGGGTACAGGCGCCGGTGATTACGCCGCTGACTTCATCCACCAGCGTGGTGCTGGCGGCCGGGCTGACCTCGAAGTCGCGCTCGCTGATGGATCTGCGCACGCTGGCCGACTGGACGATCAAGCCCCGCCTGCTCGCCGTGCCGGGTGTGGCCAAGGTGTCGGTGTTCGGCGGCGAGGTGAAGCAGTTCCAAGTCCAGCTGCGGCCGGAACGGCTACTGCAGTACGGCTTGACGCTCGATGAAGTGATTGCTGCCGCGCAGCAGGCCACCGACGTGCGCGGCGCCGGCTTCATCGACACGCCCAACCAGCGCATCGTGCTGCAGACGCAGGTGCCCAGCGCGAGCGCCGCCGTGATTGCCGGCACCGTGTTGCGCCACGCGGGCAGCGTGACGGTGACGTTGGGCGACGTCGCCCGCGTGGTGGAAGCGCCCGAGCCGCCCGTGGGCGCGGCCAGCATCCTAGGAAAGCCGGGCGTGCAGTTGGTGATCTCGCAGCAATTGGGCAGCAACACGCTGGAGGTGAGCCAGCGGCTGGAAGCGGTGCTCGGGGAATTGCAGCCAACGCTGGCCGGGCAGGGCGTGCAGCTGCACCCGGCGATTTTCCGGCCGGCCGGCTTCATCGAAACCGCGGTCGCCAATGTGCGCGCATCGTTGCTGATCGGTGCGGTGCTGGTGATCGCGGTGCTGTTCCTGTTCCTGTTCAACCTGCGCACCGCCGCCATCTCGGTCACGGCGATCCCGCTGTCGCTGTTGGCGGCGGTGGCGGTGTTGCAGCACTACGGCATCAGCCTCAACACGATGACCCTGGGCGGGCTGGCGATCGCGGTCGGCCTGGTGGTCGATGACGCGGTGATCGACGTCGAGAACATCTACCGGCGCCTGCGCGAGAACCGCGGCAACCCGGCACCGCGGCCAGCCATCGACGTCGTGCTCGACGCCGCACTGGAGGTGCGCACGCCGGTGGTCTACGCCACGCTCGCGGTCGCGCTGGTGTTCGTGCCGGTGCTGACGATGTCGGGCCTCGGCGGCCGTCTGTTCCAGCCGCTGGGGATCGCCTATGTGCTAGCGACGCTGGCCTCGCTGGTGGTCGCGACCACGGTCACTCCGGCGCTGTGCCTGTGGCTGCTGGACAACCGGCACCTGCCCGACGCCGAGCCGCCGGTGATGCATTGGCTGAAAACGCGCTACCGGCGCAGCCTGGCTTGGGTCGAATTGCGCTACCGGCGCGTGCTGACAGGCGTCGTCGTGCTCACGCTTGCTAGTATGGTCGCGTTGCCGCTTTTGCGCGGCGGCTTCATCCCGGAACTGCGCGAGGGCCACTTCATCGTGCACATGTCGGCGGTGCCGGGCACATCCTTGCAGGAATCGTTGCGCCTGGGTGGGCGGGTGACGGCTGCGCTGCTCACGTTGCCGCAGGTGAAATCGGTCGCCCAGCGCGCCGGACGTGCGGAGGCCGCGGACGATGTCTGGGGCACGCACTACAGCGAGATCGACGTGGCGCTGAAACCGCTCTCCGGCGAAGACGCCGAGACGGCTCAGGCGGCCGTGCGCGACGCGCTCGCGCAGTTC
>JANLSB010000553.1:0-6761 GCA_031362125.1 Lysobacterales bacterium
CGCCGAGCTGCTGGACATGGCCGGCGGCATGCGCCCTGGCCGTACCTTGAAGGCGGTGATTCCGGGCGGATCGTCGATGCCGGTACTGCCGGCGGAGACGATGATGGCCTGCACGATGGATTACGACTCGATCCAGAAGGCCGGTTCGGGCCTCGGTTCCGGCGCGGTGATCGTGATGGACGACACCGCCTGCATGGTGCGCGCCTGCCAGCGGATCGCGCGCTTCTATTTCAAGGAAAGCTGCGGCCAGTGCACGCCGTGTCGCGAAGGCACCGGTTGGATGTACCGCATGCTGACCCGCATCGTCGAGAAGCAGGCGACGATGGATGATCTGCACATGCTGCGCGCCGCAGCCGGGCAGATCGAGGGCCATACCATCTGTGCATTCGGCGAAGCCGCAGCGTGGCCTGTGCAGGGTTTTCTGCGCCATTTCTGGCACGAATTCGAGTACGCGATCGTGAACAGGCGTTTTCTGGTCGACGACCAGCGCGCAGGCACCGTGGTTGAACAGGCAACGGCTGAGAAGGTGGCGGCATGACTACCGAGACCGTCAACACGCCCGTCGCGCCAGTTGTCCCCGATGGCCACGTCACCATCGAGATCGACGGCCGTTCGCTGTTCGCGCCGAAGGGCTCGATGATCATCCAGGCTGCCGACAAGGCCGGTATCCCGATCCCGCGCTTCTGTTATCACGACAAGCTGCCGATCGCCGCAAACTGCCGCATGTGTCTGGTCGATGCCGAAATGGGCGGTCGCCCGATGCCCAAGCCGCAGCCGGCCTGCGCCACGCCGGTCGCCGACGGCATGAAGATCTTCACGCGCAACGAAAAAGCGCTGAAGGCGCAGCGCAACGTGATGGAGTTCCTGCTGATCAACCATCCGCTCGACTGCCCGATCTGCGATCAGGGCGGCGAATGCGAGCTGCAGGATCTGTCGCTCGGTTACGGCCGTTCGGTCAGTCGCTTCTCCGAGCGCAAGCGTACCGTGGCCGACGAGGACATGGGGCCACTGGTCGCCACCGAAATGACCCGCTGCATCCAGTGCACGCGCTGCGTCCGGTTTACAGCCGACATCGCCGGTACCTACGAGCTCGGCGGCATGCAGCGCGGCGAGAATCTGCAGATCGGCACCTATGACGGCAAGCCGCTGACCACCGAACTCTCCGGCAACGTCATCGACGTATGCCCGGTGGGTGCGCTGACCAACAAGGTGTTCCGCTTCCGCGCCCGTCCCTGGGAATTGATCGCGAAAGAATCGCTGGGCTATCACGACGCGCTCGGCAGCAATCTGTTCCTGCACGCGCGCCGTGGCGATGTGATGCGTGCGGTGCCGCGCGACAACGAAGCGGTCAACGAGTGCTGGCTGTCGGACCGCGATCGTTATTCGAACCAAGGTCTGTACGCCGAAGATCGCGCGACAAAGCCCTTGATCAAGGACGGCGACGCGGCTGTGAATGAGGGATGGCGCGAAGCGTCGTGGGAAGAAGCGCTGACCAAGGCTGCCGAGATCCTGCGTGCAAATCGTGGCGATGCGCTCGGTGTACTCGTGCACCCGGCGACTTCGAATGAGGAGGGCGCTTTGCTCGCTGGTCTCGCCGATGCGCTCGGTACCGGCAATCTTGATCACCGTATCGCCCAGCATGATCTGTCCGATGGTGCGACCGCCGCCAAGTTCAGTATGCCCGTTGCCGAGATCGAAACCGCCGATGCCATCGTGATCGTCGGCTCGAATCTGCGCCATGAAGTGCCGCTGCTGCACCAGCGCCTGCATCAGGCGTCGAAGCGCGGCGCGAAGATCCACGTCGTCAACCCAGTCGATTTCGATTTCACCTTCAAGAACGCTTCAAAGACCATCGTCGCTCCGTCGCAGCTCGCGTCGGCGCTGGCGGGTCTGAAGCTCGATGGCGCCAATCGCGCGGCTGTCATCGTCGGTGCGGTCGCCGAAAATTCCATCCACGCCGCTGCGATCCGCAGTGCCGCCGCTGCGTTCGCATCCGCCAACAACGCTGCAATGTGCCGCATCCCTCAAGGCGCCAATGCGCTGGGTCTTGCGCGACACGGCGTGTTGCCGGCTGCGCGCGATGCCCAGGCGATGCTCGCCGATGCGCGTGATGCGTATGTGATCTACGGCATCGAACCCGGTCTCGACTTCGCCGACCAGGCCCGTGCGTTGAAGGCGCTCGGTGCGGCCAAGGTCGTCGCGTTCAGTCACTTCGCATGCC
Organism: Lysobacterales bacterium; assembly: GCA_031362125.1. Taxonomy (GTDB): domain Bacteria; phylum Pseudomonadota; class Gammaproteobacteria; order Xanthomonadales; family Xanthomonadaceae; genus Lysobacter_I. The sequence continues at coordinate 2,222 of JANLSB010000553.1, forward strand.
GTTCCACGCGCGCGGTCGCCGACGTGATCCTGCCGATCGGCGCGCTGCCGGAAATCGATGCCACGCTGACCAATCTCGATGGTCGCGATCAGCGTGCGATCGCTGGCGGCAAATTGCCGGGCGATGCGCGTCCGGGCTGGCGCGTGCTGCGCGCGCTCGGTGGGGAACTCACTGCGGCGGGCTTTGATTTCACCGATCTCGCTGGTCTGCGTGCCGGTATCACGATGCGCGATGTCGCGATCAACGTTTCCACGGCGCCAACGGCAGTGGGGGATGGTCTCGAACTTGCGGTGTCGCCGGCGATCTATCGCGTCGATGGCGTGACCCGCCGTGCCGCTGCGCTGCAGTCGCATCCGCTGAACGCCGGCCCGCGCATCGTGCTGCATCCGGCCGATGCCGCTGCGGCGTCGCTTGCCGATGGCGCGATGGCCAAGGTCGACAATGGTGTCGGTACCGCTACGCTGCAGGTCGTCGTTGACGACAGCGTCGCCAAAGGCGTCGCTTGGGTCGAAACCGGCTACGGCCCGACCGCTGCGCTCGGCGCCGGTCGAGTCCGCATCACAGGTATCGTATCGACAGGAGCCGTTGCATGAACATGCTGTTCGACGGCCTGCGCGACTGGATTCTCGCCATGGGCACCACCGGTGCGCTGCTGTGGATCGTGCTGAAGATTCTTGCGGTCGCGATGCCGGTGATCGTCACCGTCGCGTTCTACGTGGTCTGGGAGCGCAAGTTGATCGGCTGGATGCATGTCCGCCACGGACCGATGTACGTCGGCTGGGGCATCCTGCAGGCGTTCGCGGATGTGTTCAAACTGCTGTTCAAGGAAGTGATCCAGCCGAGCAGCGCGAACAAGCCTTTGTTCATCCTTGCGCCGATGATCGCGCTGGTACCGGCGTTGGCTGCGTGGGCGGTCGTACCGTTCGATGCGAAGCTGGTGCTGTCGAACGCCAACGCTGGACTGCTGTATCTGTTGGCAATGACCTCGCTGGGCGTGTACGGCATCATCCTCGCCGGTTGGGCCTCGAATTCGAAGTACGCCTTCCTCGGCGCGATGCGCGCGGCTTCACAGGTTGTTTCATACGAAATCGCGATGGGCTTCGCGTTGGTCGGCGTGCTGATGGCCGCCGGCAGCCTCAATATCACCGACATTGTCGTCGCGCAGTCCGGCAACGCCGGTTTCCTCGAGTGGTTCTGGCTGCCGCTGCTGCCACTGTTCGTCGTCTATTTCGTGTCCGGCGTGGCCGAAACCAACCGCGCGCCGTTCGACGTGGTCGAAGGCGAGTCGGAAATCGTCGCCGGCCACATGGTCGAGTATTCGGGCTCGCAGTTTTCGCTGTTCTTCCTGGCCGAATACGCCAACATGATCCTGGTCAGCTTCCTGACCGCGCTGTTCTTCCTCGGCGGCTGGCTCAGCCCGCTGCAGGGCTGGATCACGGCGGATGTCTCGCCATGGGTCGACTGGATCTGGAAGGGCGGTTGGCCGTGGCTGCTGATGAAGGTGTTCGTCTTCGCGAGTCTGTTCATCTGGTTCCGCGCGTCTTTCCCGCGCTACCGCTACGACCAGATCATGCGTCTTGGCTGGAAAGTGTTCATCCCGATCACTATCGCCTGGATTTTCGCGACGGCATTGATGGTGTTTTTCGGCGTGTTCGAGGCGGGGCAGTGATGAACAAGGCGATGTCCTATCTCAAGAGCCTGCTGCTGCTGGAACTTTTCCAGGGCATGTGGTTGACCTTGAAATATCTGTTCCGTCCCAAGTACACGCTGATGTACCCGATGGAGAAGACGCCGCAGTCGCCGCGCTTCCGCGGTCTGCACGCGCTGCGCCGTTATCCTAACGGCGAAGAACGGTGCATCGCCTGCAAGCTGTGCGAGGCCGTATGCCCGGCGCTGGCGATCACCATCGATTCTGAGCAGCGCGAAGACGGCACCCGTCGCACCACGCGCTACGACATCGATCTGTTCAAGTGCATTTTCTGCGGGTTCTGCGAGGAATCCTGCCCGGTCGATTCGATCGTGGAAACTCATATTCACGAGTACCACTTCGAGAACCGCGGCGAGAACATCGTGAATAAAACGCAGCTGTTGGCGATCGGCGACCGTCTCGAGAAAGAGATGGCCGAGCGCCGCGCCGCCGACGCCAGTTACCGCTAAGCACGTATCCTCGAGGATTATTGTGGACCCCACCACTTTCGCATTCATGGTCTTCGCCACGGTCGCCGTCGTTTCGGCGGGTGCGGTGATCACCGTGCGCAATCCGGTGCACGCCGCGCTCTGCCTCGTGCTGACCTTCTTCACCGTGGCCTGTACCTGGATCCTCGCAGGCGCCGAATTCCTTGGCGTGGTGCTGGTCCTGGTCTACGTCGGTGCGGTGATGGTGCTGTTCCTGTTCGTGGTGATGATGCTCGACGTCGATACCGGGCCGATGCGCGAAGGCTTCGTCCGCTATCTGCCGCTGGGCCTGTTGGTTGCGGTAGTGATGCTGATCGAAATGCTGACGCTGATCGGCGTCAAGGCGGAGTTCGCCTCGACGTTCGGCGAAGATCCTGCCGCTGCTGCCGGCCTGTCGAATACGGCATGGCTCGCGCATGCGCTGTTCACCGACTATCTGCTGCCGTTCGAGGTCGCTGCGGTCATTCTCACCATCGCGGTCGTCGCCGCCGTGATGCTGACCCTGCGTCGGCGCGTCGGCGCGAAGCATCAGAATCCCGGTGAGCAGTCGCGCGTTCGCGCGCAGGACCGCGTCCGCCTGATCAAGATGGATGCGGTGCGTACCTCACCCGTCGGCGATGCCGTGCCGACCGAAGAGGTGAAATCATGATGGGAGCACTCTCGCTCGGCCACTACCTGGCGTACGGCGCGGCGCTGTTCTGCATCAGCCTGGCCGGCATCTTCCTCAACCGGAAGAACGTGATCATTCTGCTGATGTCGATCGAGCTGATGCTGCTGAGCGTCAATATCAACTTCGTCGCGTTTTCGCGCCATCTCGGCGACGCTGCAGGGCAGATTTTCGTGTTCTTCATCCTGACCGTGGCCGCTGCGGAGGCCGCGATCGGCCTGGCGATCCTGGTTACCCTGTTCCGCAACCGGCGCACGATCAACGTCGCTGAAATCGACACTCTGAAAGGGTGAGTCGATGCGCTTGCGAGCCATTGGCTCGCGCATCGGCGAACGCCCGGCCACGGATGGACGGGCAGGGCGATCGGAAAACGGTAAAGTTCCGCCACGGATGGCAGCAGTAGACGGCAGTAGACGCGATATCAATTGGGTAACGGACAATTCATGGCAATTTCCAAATTCCACCTGCTGCTTGTCGTTCTCGCGCCGCTGATCGGCGCGATCCTCGCCGGGCTGTTCGGTCGGCGCGTCGGCCGGGTCGGCGCGCACAGCGCGACCATCCTCGGCGTGGGCATCAGCTGCGTGCTGTCGTGTTATGTGCTGTGGCAACTGGTCGGACAGGGCGTTTCGCCGTTCAATGAAAACCTCTACACCTTCTTCGATGTCGCCGGTTACGACGCCCACGTCGGTTTCATGGTCGACAAATTGACCGCGATGATGATGGTCGTGGTGACCTTCGTTTCGCTGCTGGTACACGTGTATACCATCGGGTACATGGCCGGAGATCCGGGTTACCAGCGTTTCTTCAGCTATATCAGCCTGTTCACGTTTTCGATGCTGATGCTGGTGATGAGCAACAACTTCCTCCAGCTGTTCTTTGGTTGGGAGGCGGTGGGTCTGGTCTCGTATCTGCTGATCGGTTTCTGGTTCAAGCGGCCGAGCGCAATCTTCGCGAATCTGAAAGCGTTCCTGGTCAATCGCGTCGGCGATTTCGGTTTCCTGCTCGGCATCGCAGGGGTGCTGTTCTGGTTCAACACGCTCGATTACGCGACCGTATTTGCGAACGCCTCCAGCACCATCGGCGGCGGGCAGACGATCGCGATCTTCACCGGCTACGAATGGTCGGTCGCAACCGTGATCTGCATCTGCCTGTTCGTCGGCGCCATGGGCAAATCGGCGCAGGTGCCGCTGCACGTCTGGCTGCCGGATTCGATGGAAGGCCCGACCCCGATCTCAGCGCTGATCCACGCGGCGACGATGGTCACCGCAGGCATCTTCATGGTTGCGCGCATGTCGCCATTGTTCGAGCTGTCGGAAACCGCGCTGAATTTCGTGCTGTTCATTGGCGCGACAACTGCGTTCTTCACCGGACTGATCGGCATCGTCCAGAACGATATCAAGCGCGTCGTCGCGTATTCGACGCTGTCGCAGCTTGGCTACATGACCGTCGCGCTCGGTGTTTCGGCGTACTCGGCGGCGGTTTATCACCTGATGACCCACGCTTTTTTCAAGGCGCTGCTGTTTCTTGCGGCCGGCTCGGTCATCATCGGCATGCACCACGAGCAGGACATGCGCAAGATGGGCGGCCTGTTCAACAAGATGAAGATCACTGCAATCACGTGCTGGATTGGCTCGCTGGCGCTGATCGGCACGCCGTTCTTCTCGGGGTTCTATTCCAAGGATTTCATCATCGACTCGG
>JANLSB010000566.1:0-3651 GCA_031362125.1 Lysobacterales bacterium
TGTGGCTGGCGGTGGCGCCGCTGTGGTGTGCGCTGATCGGCTGCAGCGATTCGGCTGCACAGACTGCACGTCGACATCCGGTCGCTGAAGGTCGCGCAACGCATCCCGTCACGCCCCGCGCGGTCATGCTGGTGATCGCCGCGCGCAGGCAGATCGGCATAACCGTCAGCTACGATCCGGCGTATGTGCGCCTGACCTATCCCGGTGGCGATGTCCCTGAATCCGGCGGTGTCTGCACCGATGTGGTGATCCGCGCTTTGCGCACACAGGGCATCGATCTGCAGCAGCGGGTCCACGAAGACATGCGCGCGCATTTCGCGTCGTATCCGCGGAAGTGGGGACTTCCCCGTCCGGACCGCAATATCGATCATCGCCGTGTACCGAATCTGCAGACCTGGTTCGCGCGGCAAGGCTGGTCCTTGCCGATCGGCGACCGCGCCAGAGACTACCGCGCTGGCGATCTCGTCACCTGGATGCTGCCGGGCAATCTGCCGCATATCGGCATCGTCAGCGATCGCAAGACGACGCCGCGCGGCGTACCGCTGATCATCCACAACATCGGTCACGGTGCACGTGAGGACGACATTCTGTTCGATTACGACATCACCGGGCATTACCGGCCGAAGCCCTTGTAGGGCGGGCCCTGGCCCGCCATTTCTATCCATACGTTTGCATCGCGCAAGGATCGAAGTTGTTTCGATCCTTGTTCGAAGCAACCGGAGACATCGCAATGTCGGGCCAGGGCCCGACCTACAACCGCCTTATCGAACGCGGATCAGTCCCGCGCGTAATCCACGAACTCGAATGCGAACGCATGTCTGTCATCGACAGCATGCGGCTCACGCGAGACCACGCGCCATTGCGCAATGTCGAACTCGGGAAAAAACGCATCCGCATCGTCGACGACAGTGTCGACATGGGTGAGATGCAGACGCATCGCGAAGGGCAGCGTCAGCGCGTAGATCTCGCCGCCACCGATCACGCACAGTTCGTCTGCGCCATCCGCTGCGACGAGCGTCAGCGCATCCTTGATGGAAGCCACCGCTTCCATGCCATCGAACGGCACCTGCACGCCGCGTGTCAGCACGAGGTTGCGTCGTTTCGGCAGCGCCCGCCCCAGCGACTCCGCGGTCTTGCGTCCCATCAGCACCGGCTTTCCGAGCGTCAGCGCCTTGAAGCGCTTGAGGTCATCGGGCAGATGCCACGGCAACGCATTGCCGCGGCCGATGGCACGGTTGCGGTCGAGGGCGGCGATCAGAACGATTCCATTCATATCGGGCCCGCCCTCGCCCACAGGTACAGCGCGATAGCCAGCAAAGAGACGGCACCAAGCAGGACACCGAACAACGCTTTCGATCGTTCGCTGTCATCAATCATCAGTTCGGCCGTATCCGTCACCAGAGGCGCTTCATCGCTGGAAATCCAGGACTCGTCCGCATGGCGTAGCAACAGATCACCGACATCGGAGCGCAGCGCCTCCGATGTTTTCGCTTCGGCGAGGGTTTCCGGCCAGCTGAAACGCCGGATCATGAACGGCACTAGATGCGGCGGCAGACGATCGATGCAGGCGAGCGCCGGCAACAGACGATCGAGGAATCCGTTCTCAAGACCGGCGTCCTGCATGGTCAGGGTGCCATCCTGTTCGCAGGCATTGAGGAACAGTTTGGCCGCATGTTCGCTATCAGCGTTTGTGAGGATACTGCCGACCAGATGGTCGAGCGCCGAGGCGACGATGCGCGCACGCCGCGCTTCTCTCGATCCGGCAGCAACGCCTGCGCTCACACCGCCACCGGCGCCTTGATCGCCGGATGCGGGTCGTAGCCTTCGATCTTGATGTCTTCGTATGCGAAACCGAAGATATCCTTCACCTCGGGATTCAAGCGCAGCTTCGGCAGCGGGCGCGGCTCGCGCGACAGCTGTTCGCGGGCCTGATCGTAGTGGTTCGAATACAGATGCGCGTCGCCCAGCGTATGCACGAGATCGCCGACGCCCAGTCCGCAGACCTGCGCGACCATATGCGTGAGCAGCGCATAGCTGGCGATGTTGAACGGCACACCGAGAAAGATATCGCCGCTGCGCTGATAGAGCTGGCAGCTGAGCTTGCTGTCGGCGACGTAGAACTGGAACATCGTATGGCATGGCATCAGCGCCATCGCCGGCAGATCGGCCACGTTCCATGCGCTGACGATCAGCCGCCGCGAATCTGGATTGCGCTTGATCTCGTCGACCACCCAGCGGATCTGGTCGACCTCGCCGCCGTCGGCAGTCGCCCAACGCCGCCACTGTTTGCCGTAGACCGGGCCGAGTTCGCCGTGTTCGTCGGCCCACTCGTCCCAGATGCCGACCTTGTGATCTTTCAGATAGGCGATATTGGTCTCGCCCTTCAGGAACCACAACAGCTCATGCACGATCGAGCGCAGATGCAGTTTCTTGGTGGTGACCAGCGGGAAACCTTCGCTCAGATCGAAACGCATCTGCCAGCCGAACACGCTGCGCGTGCCGGTGCCGGTGCGGTCGGCCTTCTCCGCGCCTTCGTCGAGGACGTGATGCAGCAACTGCAGATACTGATCCATCAGGCGGCTCCGACAGCGGGCTGCAGCGTCGGCGCCCTGCGCGACAGCCACAACAGGGTCAGACCGAGCGCGATCAGCGGCGTGCTCAACACCTGGCCCATGGTCAGCCAGTCGAAGGCGAGATAACCGATCTGCTGATCAGGCAAGCGGACGAATTCGACCAGAAACCGGAAGCAGCCGTAGAGCAGCGCGAATAGACCCGCCACCGCATAGCGCGGGCGTGGCTTGCGCGAGAACCACCACACCGCGCAGAACAACACGACGCCTTCGAGCGCGAACTGATACAACTGCGAAGGATGCCGGGCGAGGCGGTCGAGGATGCCGCTGGCATGCATGCGGTCGAGCTGCACGGCGCCGACACCGTACAGTTCGGATTCGGCATGCGGAAAGATCACGCCCCAGCCAGCTTCGGTGTATTTGCCCCAGAGTTCACCGTTGATGAAATTGCCGAGACGGCCAAAGCCCAGCCCCGGTGGCACCAGCGGCGCGACGAAATCGACGATGTCGAAAAAATTCATGCGTTGCCTGCGCGCCCACCACAGCGAGGCGACAAGCACGCCGACCAGACCTCCGTGGAAACTCATGCCGCCCTGCCAGATCTTGAAAACCTGGATCGGATCTTCGATGTACGAACCGAGGTCGTAGATCAGGATGTAGCCGATGCGCGCCCCGAAGATCACCCCGAGCATGCTGTAGAACAGCAGGTCGCTGTAGGCCTGCTCGCCGACGCCCGGCAGGCGGCCGGCGCGGACGCGACTGCGGCCCAGGAACCAGGCTACGGTGAAGCCGAGGAGGTACATCAACCCATACCAGTGCACCGCTGGCTGGAAACTCGTCCCGAACAGCGAGAACCCGGGCGACTGGAACAGGATCGGGTCGATCTGGTGCAGATAGGTCATCGGCAGGCGTGGCGTTGCTGGGAGTGCGCCTATTGTGCCGGAGCCGGCGCCGACACGGCGCTTCAGTCGAGGATCTGCGGCCGGTCCGGCAGCTCGTTTCGGTCTTCGCGGCTGTCGATGCACCGGCTATCAATGAGGGGGAAGTGTTCGGCCAACAGATCGCCCGCCGCTGCCACGCC
>JANLSB010000589.1:0-5968 GCA_031362125.1 Lysobacterales bacterium
GCCACTGCGAACACCACATGGCGCCGATCATCGGAAGGGCGCACGTCGGTTATCTGCCGAGCGGCCGCGTCGTCGGCATCAGCAAACTCGCGCGCGTGGTCGAAGTCTACGCGCGTCGCTTCCAGGTGCAGGAAAAAATGACCGCGCAGATCGCGCGCTGCATCCAGGAGGTGCTGCAACCGCGCGGCGTCGGCGTGGTGATCGAAGCCGCACACGAATGCATGACCACCCGCGGCATCCACAAGCGCGGCGTCAGCATGGTCACCTCGAAAATGCTCGGCGACTTCCGCGAAGATGCGCGCACGCGCGCGGAATTTCTGCGGTTCATCGATGGTGGCAAAGCGCGCTGATCGAGACGCCCGAAATCGCTTCGATCCTGATCCTTGATCAGGCAGCGCATGCGCACACGCAGGTCTTTTAGGGCATATAGGCCAAAGGGGTCATACGCCATGTAGAAAGCAAAAGGTGCACGATGCTTCGCTTGTGCACCCAAGCTTCTCAGACTCGAATGCTTTGAGTCGAACGTTGCCCGCAGACAGTTGTGGGCGCTATCCTCCGGATGAGGGTGGGAAGTGTAGGCAGCCTTTCGGAGCGTTCCACACACACGGGACACGCATGGATCAGGGCAGACAGCGGCGCAGCGGCATTTGGATGACATGGCGCTGGAGCGCAATGCTGCTGGTCGCACTGTTGGCAGGCAGTGGCGTGGCGGTGCCGGCGCTCGCGCAGACAGCGACCCAGTTCTGTTATCTGGGTACGACGACGCAGTGCCGGGATACCCTGGATCAGGCCGTTTCGGCCATGCGCGCAGCGCCCGAGAATGCATCCGTGGCCACGCTGCTTGAACAGGACATTCCGGCGATCCAACTGGCGTCGCTGACCGCGAGTTATCTGTATCGGGTCAAAGACCAGCCGGCTTCGGCGCTCTATGGATCGAGTTATCAGACCGGCAACGGCGATGGCAATCTGCAGGTGGGCGGGCACGGCTGCACGCCCAGCGCAGACCCCTTCCTGGGCACCACCTGGTGTACCGACGAAGCCGAGCTGGTCGGAAAGGCGGTGGAAAAATACCGCCTGATGTATCCCAACTGCAGCTTCACCGCCGCGACCCTGGTGGAAGATCTCCGTGTCGCCCCATACCGGTCCGTGCTTGCCAACAACCTGGTGACGGTCCAGAACGGTGCGGTGCGATACGGCGAACGACGCTACCGCACCACCAGGACCTGCCCATCGGCGACGACCGACCTGTTCTTTCCGATCAACAAAGAATCCAGTTTCACCTGCTCCTCCGGCTACAACCGGTTGGGCGATTTTCCGGCCAATGACGGCATCGGCGATCTGACCCTCCCGGCGTTGTGCAGGACGACCGTCGTCAAGACCATCACCGGCCCGGTGCAGCAGGTGGGCAGTTGCCCGGTCAGCAAGTATCCGTGCTATCCGGCCACCGGCGACAAAGCACGCGCAGAGCCGGATTTCGCGTTCGCGGGCCGTACCTTCACCCGCCACTATCATTCGCTGCACCAGCTGATGATCAATGAGGGTTTCGCGGTGGGTTGGACCCACACGTTCGGCGACCGGATTGTCGGTTCTCCCGGCGCCTCACCCGCAGCGCTGGTCGACGAGACGGGCGCCTACGAAAGCTTCGTGACCATCGCGACCGGGCGCTACCGCGGCGAGAATTCGACGGACAAGGTGCTGGAGTCGTTCACGTCCGGGACGGTGCGCTGGCGGCTGCGTCTGCCCGGCGGCGAGATCCGCGATTTCGACAACGACGGTTTCCTGCTGAAGATCTCCAACCCCGCCGACCCGCGCGTGGATGCGACTCTGACCTATCTGCGGGATCCGGACCCGAGCTATTCGAACGGCAAGCCGAACAGCCAGGTGTCCACCGTGACCGATGGCCAGGGACGCGTGCTGCGGTTCGCGTATTCGGCGGCGAAGCAGCTGTCGCGGATCACGCAGCCCGACGGCGCCACGGTCGACTATGGTTACGATGCGGACCGCAACCTCACCACCGTCGACTACGGCGGCGGCCAGATCAAGCGCTATCACTACGCCGAAGCCGGCGCGATCGGCGATGTCAGCCAGCGCAACCACCTCACCGGCATCACTGCGGAAACCGGCGTACGTTTCGCCACCTTCAAGTACGACGCGCGCGGCCGCACCATCGAGAGTCGCGCCTTCGGCACGCCCAACGATGTGACCATCGTCAGCTACGACAGCGACACCCAGTCGACAGTGACGACCGCGTCCGGCGGAACCCGCACGTACGCGATCCAACCGGGCCCCTATCGCAGGATCACTGCAGTGGCTGCGGTGGGGCAGGGCAATGCCATGCAAGCCTTCGATACGCAGGGGCGGCTGCAGAGCAGCCTCGATCGGCGGGGCGTCACCACCCAGTACGAATACGCCGCCAGCGGCGCCTATCGTTCGGCCGTGGTCGAAGCCGTGGGCACACCGGAGCAGCGGCGCGAGGAGATCACCCGCGACCCGGTGAGCAATCTCGTCACCGAACAGCGCACCTACACTGCGGCCGGTGCGCTGAAAGCGAAGACCGCCTGGAGTTACAACGCCCGCAACCAGATCGCTGCGGCGACCGCGACCGATCCGGCCGACAACGCGACCCGCAGCATCGCCACGACCTACTGCGAATCGGCCGATGTCTCGGCGCCCAACAGCACCTGCCCCATCGTCGGCCTGCTCAAACAGATCAACGGCCCGCGCCCGGAAGCGCCGGGCTTCGAGGACACCACCACGTACGCGTACCGCGCCGCCGACGCACCGGGCTGCGCCACGGCCCCCGCCACGTGCCTGTATCGCAAGGGCGATCTGTGGAAGATCACCAATGCGCGTGCGCACGTGTTCGAAATCCTCGCCTACGACGGCGCCGGACGGGCGACGTCGGTGAAAGACGCCAACAACGTAACCACCGATCTCGAATACAACGCGCGCGGCTGGCTCACCGCCAGCAAGGTGCGCGGCACCGACAACGCCAGCGAGAGCGACGACCGGATCACGCGCATCGAATACTGGGCGGATGGCTCGACGAAGAAGCTCGTCCAACCCGACGGTGTGTACGCGCTGTTCGGCTACGACGACGCGCACCGGCTGACCAGCATCACCGACAGCGACGGCAGTGCGATCCGCTACACCCTGAACGGCAACGGCGACCGGGTGAAGGACGAGGTCTTCGACGCTGCCAACACCCTGCGGCGGACGCTGTCGCGGACCTACAACACGCTGGGCCAGCTGCAGGCGATGTCGCTGCCGAATCCGAATCCCGCGCTCACCACGCCGGTCACCACGAGCTACCACTACGACGCCGAGGGCAACCTCGACAAAGTCACGGATGCATTGCTGCGCGAGACCAACAACGAGTACGACCCGCTCGGCCGGCTCAAGCGCACGGTGCAGAACGCGACCGCCGCCGTCAGCGCCACGGATCGCGCGGAGACGGCCTTCCAGTACGACGCACTGGATCGCCCGACCAAGGTGACCGATCCGAAGACGCTCGACACCGACACGCGCTACAACGGTTTCGGCGACCCGATGCAGCTGGTCAGCCCGGACACCGGCACCACTGGCTACACTTACGACCGTGCCGGCAACCGCGCGCAGCGGACCGACGACAACGGCAAGATCGCGCAATCCACTTACGACGCGCTCAACCGGGTCACGGCGATGGCCTATCCGCAGCAGTCGACGCTCAACCAGACCTATCTGTACGACGTTGCGGCCGGCGACTGCCAGAGCGACGAGTCCTTCGCCGTCGGCCGCTTGAGCCAGGTCATCGATGCCAGCGGCAGCACGACGTACTGCTACAACCGTTTCGGGGACCTGACCCGCAAGGTGCAGCAGACCAACGGCATCAGCTTCACGCTGCGCTGGGTGTATGCGGCGAACGGCCGACTGCAGAAGATGGTCTACCCGGACAACGCCGAGGTGGACTATCTCTACGACACCCAGGGCCGCGTTGCCGAGATCGGCCTCACCCGTCGCGGCATCGGCCGTCAGGTGCTGCTGTACGGCGCGCTGTACGACCCCTTCGGTCCGGTGTCGCTGTGGACCTACGGCAATGGCCGGGTGATGACCCGCACGTCCAACAAGGCCGGCCAACCGGGGATCGTGCAGGTGAGCGGGAGCGGCGGGCTCAGCGTCGGCTACGAATTCGATGAGGTCGGCAATCTGAAGACGCTGCGTAACGGCAACCAGAGCGACCCGCCGCTGCGGAGGTTCGGCTACGACGCGCTCGGCCGGCTGCTCGACAGCACCGACGGCAGCAGCAACGCGGTGCTGCAGGCCTATGGCTACGACAAGACCGGCAACCGCACCAGCGCGACCATCGGTGCGTCGACGAACACGTACAGCTACCCGACCACGAATCATCGGTTGAACAGCGTCGGCGCGACCGGCCGCACCTACGACGCCAGCGGCAACACCCTGAGCATCGGCACCAAGACCTACGTGTACAACGAACTGAACCGGATGAGCCAAGTCAAATCCGGAGCCACGGTGCTGATGAACTATGCGTACAACGGCAAAGGCGAGCAGGTGCGCAAATTAGTGGGCAGCACCAGCACCTACAGCCTGTACGACGAAGCGAGCCACTGGATCGGCGACTACGACAGCGCCGGCACGCCGACGCAGCAGGTCATCTGGCTGGGCGATCTGCCCGTCGGCGCGCTGGTGAATACGACGGCCGGGCAGGCACTGCACTACATCGAAGCGGATGCGCTGGGCACGCCGAGAGTGGTGGTGGATCCGACGCGCGGCGCCACCGGCACGGCGATCTGGCGCTGGGACCTGAGCGGTGAAGCCTACGGAGCCACGGCCCCGAACCAGGACCCGGATGGCGATGCGACCGCCTTCGTGTTTGATATGAGGTTCCCGGGGCAGCGGTTCGACGCGGTAACAGGCTTGAATTACAACTATTACAGAGACGGTTACGAGCCGGGAACAGGGCGTTACTCGCAGAGTGATCCGATTGGGTTTGGTGGCGGCATCAGCACTTATGGTTACGTCGGTGGCAATCCACTAGTCAACTCTGATCCTAGTGGTACATCAGCATTTGCATTGCCTTTTTCTCCAGGATTGACGCTGCCAGCAACCTTGACAGAATATGGCCCGCCTGGCCTTGCTACGGCAGCAGGTCTTATCGCTGGTGGGACTATTGGATACGGAATAAATAGTCTCATTGAGAACACCCTCGGCAGTCCCGGCACCGCCTTGTTCAATACTTTGCATCCAGAAAGTTATTCCCCTGTTGTCGCTTCTGAGAGCGCAGAAGAAATTGTTAACGGACTGAACAGCAGAACTGATGGATCTGCTATTACTATCCCTTGGCCGCCCAAGAAAACTGGCAAGTACATATGCATATGTCGTGCAAACAATTTGGCACGCAGTTCAGGATGCGCGAGTTTTGGCTATGGGTTTGGAGTACATAATACGTATAGAGGAGCAAGAAATATGGCCGAGGGCATGGCGCAAGTGTTTGCCGGTGGTGCGGATCAGCATCACACATCATGCAAATGCCGAGATCCGAAAGGAGATAAAATGTGATTTTCGACGTTGGAGAAAAATGATGATTGCTGATTGTGATGGGCTCTCCGTTGTTATTGGCTCCAAAGTCAGGCTTCTGCGTATTGATGAGAAAATTTTGCAGTTAGTACCTGAGGATGAGCGGAATGACGTGGCGTCAATGATCGGTGACGTGGTGGAGGTTTATGATATCCGCGGCCATTTTTTATGCGTTGAAAAATCATGGGATAGAGGAGATGGTAAGACCGAATCCCAGATGCTCTCAGTCATCGGAGATGACGTTAAGCTTGAGCGACCATAATCGGTCTGTAAAAGGCCATAGGGTGTACAAAGCGGTGTGCTTGAAGGCCGTAAGGCGTATTCGTAAGGCCGTAAGGCGTATTCGTAGGGCGGCACCCGCGTAGCGGATGCCGCCGAATGAAACAAGAAG
>JANLSB010000634.1:0-6849 GCA_031362125.1 Lysobacterales bacterium
TCGAAGTTCAGCCGGAAACTGCGGTGGTCGAAATTGGCGCTGCCGATGATCACCGACGCGTCGTCCACCAGCAGCGCTTTGGTATGCAGCATCCGTGGTCCGTATTCGTAAATCTTCACGCCGGCGGCCAGGAGATCGTCGTAATACGACCGCGCCGCCAGCGTCACCAGTCGGGAATCGCTCATCCTCGGCACCATCAGCCGCACATCCAGACCGCCGAGCGCGGCCGAGGTCAGCGCCATCATCGCCGCTTCGCCCGGCACGAAATACGGCGTGACGAGCCATACGCGTTCGCGCGCAGCGTGGATCAGACCGACATGCAGACGGTGGATCGCTTCCCACGACGAGTCCGGGCCCGACGTCAGCACCTGTGCCGAGATGTCGCCGGCTTCGGGCGATGGCAATGTCCGGGCGATATCGGAAATGAAACCGCGATCGCCGGTGACGTAGACCCAATCCTCGGCGAACACCAGCTGCAGCGACCGGACAGCATCGCCTTCGATGCGCAGATGCAGGTCGCGATAGGCATCGCTGCGCAGACGTTCGTTTTCGTCGTCGGTGATGTTGATGCCGCCGGTATAGGCGATGTGATTGTCGATGACCACGATCTTGCGGTGCGTGCGCATGTTCAGCCACGGCCGCGACCAGAATTTCCAGAACCGCGTTGGATGAAACCACGCGAGCTCACCACCGGCATCGAGCAACGGTGCGAGAAACCCGCGCGAACATTTACCGGAGCCGATCGCGTCCAGCAGCAGACGCACGCGGACACCGCGCTCGGCGCAGGCGACCAGCGCATCGCGCAGCGCGGCGCCGCTGCGGTCGGGCGTGAAGATGTAGTACTCCAGATGCACATGATGCTGCGCATGGCCGAGATCCTCGATCAGCGCGTCGTATTTCCCGGCGCCGTCTACCAGCAGGCGCACGTCGCGCGCGGTGGTGGGCGGCAGCCCAGTCGACGCCTGCGCGAGCGTCGCCAGCTCCAATGCCTCGGGCGAACCCGCCTCGCCGCCGACCGCGCTGCCGAGCGCATCGCCTTCCAACCGGCTGCGCGCACGGCGCAGCCGCTGGCGATGGATCTTCTGCGGCCCCAGCAGGTGATAGATCAGAAAACCGACATACGGCAGCAGCGCCAGGCCCAGCAGCCAGCTCAGCGTCGCCACCGGTTCGCGCTTCTGCAGCACGATCCAGCCGCCGAGCAGGATCAGATACGTCACCCAACCGATCAGAAGCGCGGGACCGAGCTTCGGCCCGATCACCGGAATCGTGTGCAGCCAGTCCCACACCCAACCCCACAGATCGAACATGCCGAGAACTCCGTCGCAACGATTGCGACTTGCGCACGCTAGCCTAACCGGATGGCACACTGCGGCAAAGTCGACGAAGCGACCCACAATCTGCTGCGCAGCGGACCAATGAAAGGCCGCGGCGCGGCATCCTTCGTGCGCGGTCGCTTCGAGAAGACCGTCGCGGAGGCCGAAGACGACGGTTGGGACTCGGTCTACGTCAGCGACGAAGACGGCGCAGAGCCGTTACCCAGACAGCTACGCACCGAAGTTACCGAAGAGCGCGCGCGCAGCATCGTCAGCCGCAACCAGTCGCCGGACATTCCCTTCAGTCAATCGCTCAACCCCTATCGCGGCTGCGAACACGGCTGCGTCTACTGTTTCGCACGACCGTCGCACGCATATCTCGACCTGTCGCCGGGGCTCGACTTCGAGACGAAGCTGTACGCGAAAACCAACGCAGCAGAAATGCTGCGCAAGGAATTCTCGCGTAAAGGCTACTGCTGCTCACCGATCTCGCTGGGTATCAACACCGACGCCTATCAGCCCATCGAACGCCGCTACCGCATCACCCGGCAGCTGCTGGAAGTGTTCGCCGAATGCCGCCATCCGGTGAGCCTGATCACCAAGAGCGCGCTGATCCTGCGCGATATCGATCTGCTCGCGCCGATGGCGCAGCAGGGCCTGGTGACGGTGTACGTCTCGATCACCTCGCTCGACAATCAACTTTCATCGAAACTCGAGCCCCGCGCCGCTGCGCCGCATACGCGCCTGAAAACCGTGCAGGCGCTGCATGAAGCCGGCATTCCGGTCGGAACGATGGTGGCGCCGATCATCCCGATGATCACCGACTGCGAGATCGAACATATTCTAGAAGCCGCCTACGCTCACGGCGTCCGCGCCGCCGGCTACGTGCTGCTGCGGCTGCCGTATGAACTCAAGGAAGTCTGGCGCGAATGGCTGGCGCTGCATTACCCGGAACGCGCCGCGCACGTCATGAGCCTGATCCAGCAGATGCGCGGCGGCAAGGACTACGACAGCGCTTACCGCACCCGCATGCGCGGTGAAGGCCCGTTCGCGGACCTTATCGCGATGCGGTTCGCGAAGGCGTACAAGCGGATCGGGTTCGGGCGGTTGGCTGCGCTTGACAGCTCGCGGTTTTTGGCTATAGCGCCGGTGATGGAGAAAACCGACTCGCCGCAGGGGGAGTTGTTCTAGACATCGTCACGAGCATGTCCGCAACACGCGAGAAAATACGAATACCTACATGAGTATTTGTCATGTCGTAATATTTTGTTATTTAACTGTAGTTACGAACCAAAGAAAAAAGAGCGTGGCTACAGAGAAATATTCAATTTGTAACGTAAAAACAACAATAGATGTGTGTAAACTGCCCGCGCCAAACGCAAACATGAGGCCAAGACTTTTTCGGCTTCAATCGAATCTTCGATGCGAATTCATAGGCACCAACACCCTCAATAAGCAGGAACCCTAAGGCGCAGCGACGCTTGTTTGTCGCTACGCATGGATTATTGCTGATGAGGGAATTTGAGTACGGATTTCCAACAACAAAAGGAAGGACAACGATATGGCGCAACTTGATCAGCAGAAAAAAGAGGCTCTTCGGGCCGAAATAGACCTCACTTTTAATGAGTACATCGAAAGGATCTATCGCGAAATCCCATATGCGAGTCACCAGAAAGATGCCGAGAACATCGATCTCGAATACTACAAGCGGCACAGCATCGAAACGCCAATCCGGATTAAACTCAAGCGGACAATCGATGCGCTGGTGATCCATCACTTCACCAAGACAAATCCGAAAGCAGCTAAAGACTGGGCGCACTACACCGACGATGAGATGGTGCATGGGCAGATGTTTGCCAAGGATATTCAGCGTCTCTGGGGTTTGTCCTTCGATGAGGTTATCGGTCACCGTCCGCTGCTTGCAACGCAGCTACTCAATGGCTACTTTTACTTCCATCTTGAATACGAAGGCCCGATGGCGGCGATTGCATCAGCATACTTTCTTGAATATGTCACCGCTAAGACACAGCCGGTGTGGCTGAATAATCTCGAATCTCGCCTGGGTAAAGACAAGATTGCGGGTGCGCGCGCACACGTTACCCAGGATATTGATGAAGACCACAATGGTTTCGTATGGAACACGCTGATGCATGTGGTCAAGGACGACGCGGATGCCCTGCGCCTGAAGGAGCATTTGCGCAATATCTCAAGTCTTTTCAGTGCTTATATGTATGAAGTTTATCTCGTCACTGTCGGCTCACGCGAGTCCGTAGCACAAACACCCGCGCCAGTACTTGCTGTGCAATACGCAGCAGCCGCAGCTTGAAGGAAAGGCTAGTCGAGAGCGCTTCGAAACATCGAGATGCCTTAGATAGCTTGGATGTAAAGCTGCGAATTGACACTTAAGTGCTTAATTCGAAAGCCCACGTCCAACGCTGGCGTGAAGAGTCTTTGATAAAAAGCGTAATACCTATATTTTTCGCCATTCGTTGAACTGGTGGAACATGTTGCCGTGCGTATACTGCCATGTTCCACCAGGCGCGCAACGTAGAGAAATTGCGCTCGTAACGGAATGAATAAGGAAAGGAATTGTTATGGACAATGCATTTGTTGAAATTTTGCCGACCAGCATGGATCTCTTGTATCGCGAAGCTGTCAATCAACCGCCGTTGATGGCGAGAAAAGCGATTGAGCGTATTGTTCAAAAAATGGCAAGCCACGTGGTGATCGGCGAAGACAAGAGTGGTTTGAAATTCAGCATCGTCGATAGTGCGGAGAAATGGCAGCAGATTCGCAGACTTCGGCTAGATACGTACAACAACGAATTGCCTTACATGCGCGATGTCATCAACAACGATGGCGTAGATGCATATGATGCGAGATCGGTCGTTTTTGGCGCCTGGTATGGCGACCAGGCGATCGCCACAGTCAGATTGACTGCTTGGCCTTTTGAAATGGCGACATTGTTGCCGTCGGGCACGCTTGCCGCACTGGTTCCGGAGGAGCAACGACGGCAGACCATGGAATTTACACGGTTGATTTCGAAGAAGAATCCATCCCTGACGCGAGTTATGCCGGCGCTGATCATGTATTCCGGCGCGACTATTGCCATGAATACAGGGTGCAAATATTACATCGGCTACAGCAAGAGCACTGTTTCCAAATTGTTCAATAAATTTGAGTGCGACGCTGCGCCTGAGTCGTTTGTTATTCCGGCGCGTGGTGAGCAGACATATCAGATTCTACAAGGCGAATTTCGCAAGGACATGCATAACGTGATCGACCGACGCGTACGACCGAAGCTTGTTGCTCGTGCTCTGAAGGCAATGGTCTAACGTGAGCAAGATACGACATCGGCCATTCGGAGATGGAAAATTTAAAGGGGTCTGGGATTCCATCCGTAATTCTCCGTATCCTTGGTATTACACGATGTGCTGGCCGTGGTTCTTCCACAGACCATCCACGCGCAATCGCAGCCGGCTTACACCACAGCCGGACCAATGGGTGGCAGAGCCTTCAAAGCATGCCGAGCAGACGATACGGCTTGTCGTCGCTGGCGATATCATGGTCCTTAATGGCGACCGTGTTCCGCAGCTATGTCCGGAATTGCGCGGTTTGATTGGATCAAGCGACCTGTTCATCGCCAATCTTGAGACACCTGTCGGCTTGCACGCGCGTAACCCTGATAAAAAATACACGTTCCGGTTTCATATGCCGAAGCAAGTGTTGATGGATATTCAAGCACAAACGGAATTACCGTTTGATCGCTGGTTGCTGAGCAACGCCAACAACCACTCAGGAGATGCCGGCGTCGATGGTTTTCTGGAGTCGATTCGGATTTTGGACGAACTTGGAGTCCGGCACTTGGGTTATCGCAGCAACGATGGGGCGATAAAGATCATTGAGCACGGCAATTTCAGGTTAGGCTTAATGGCATGGACGCAATGGCTCAATCGCGATGTGTTCGAAAATGAGCAGCCAGTCTTGACCAAGGCGGATGCACTAGGCATTCGTTCTGGTAGCAAGCGCGATTTGAATCTCGATTTCATGATAGGTCTTCCGCATTGGGAGTTCGAGTTCCAGCATTTTCCTGGAAAAAAAACTCGGCGGCAGGCCAGAAATATGCTCAGTTCGGAGTTTGATCTATTGCTGGGATCGCATCCTCATGTGCTTCAGCCCTATGAGAAATTCGGTGAAAAATATTGTTTTTATGCGCTTGGAAATTTCTGCGGGCTTGGAGTAGCGTGGCCGGTGAAAATAATTCCAATTTTGGAAATTACGCTAGGTCGCGGCATCGATACCAGGATTATTTCTTTCAAGCTTCACTACTTCCATCAGGTAGAGCATGACAATGCAATCAAAATTGTTCCGCTGATGGATATGCCGACCCGAGTCAGGTCACGTGCTTTGGAACGAATTTCCAAGGTATATCAGCATTCATTTATGGAGCGACCATGCGCGGATCATGCGGTCGTCGAAAATCTGCATTCGGCATGAAGGAAGTAACGATGAAGAAATGGGACTGCGAAATCTGCGGCTATGTTTACGATGAAAGTATCGGTTCGTTGCGTGATGGCGTTGCGGAAGGGACAGCGTTCACGGACCTGCCGGAAGACTGGGTCTGCCCAGATTGCCAGATGGGAAAAGAATATTTTGTCCCACAAGAGACGTTATCGATATGAGAACCGCTGACTGGCCGGAGTTGTTGTCGCGTTTTTCGCAGATGGCGAATGAGCGGTTTTCCGGGCTAAGTACTCTGCCCGTAGCGGCGCACGTAGCCGGTTTACGAAACGACCGGCATGCCGTTGCAGGCGCCGGGCTTTCCGCGACTGTGGACGAATTCGTCGACCGCTGGCTACCTGGATTTAGCGGTAGTAGCGGCCCGCGCTATTTCGGCTTCGTGACTGGCGGAGCGACGCCGGCGGCGTTGTTTGGCGATTGGTTGACCAGTCTGCTGGATCAAAATGCGATGGGAACTGCTGATTCGATTGCGCCGCAATTAGAAGCCGAGGCACTCTCTCTTTTTCGTGATTTGATCGATTTGCCTGGCGAGTACACCGGCAGTTTCGTTACCGGTGCAACAATGGCGAATTTCGTAGGGCTCTCGATCGCAAGGCAGTGGCTGGGCGAGCAGTATGGGGTGGATGTCGCGCAAGAAGGTGTTCAAGCGCTACCTGCGCGGGTTGCTATTCTCAGCGGAGCCCCGCACTCGAGCCTGTTCAAAGCGATGGCGATGGCAGGTCTCGGCCGCAACAATTTGCAACAGATTGCAACCTTGCCTCAGAGGGAGGCGATTGATATCGATGCACTGGAGGAGGCCTTGCGGCTCATGGCTGAGCCGTGTGTCGTAGTCGCTAACGCAGGCACGGTCAACAGTACAGACTTCGATGATTTGAGGGCCATAATCGAGTTGAAACACCGTTATCGGTTCTGGCTTCATGTCGATGCCGCATTCGGTGGGTACGCTGCGTGTTCAGCACGCTATCGGTTTCTGGTTGATGGTTTGAACGAGGCGGATTCTATTGCGATCGATGCG
>JANLSB010000665.1:0-4529 GCA_031362125.1 Lysobacterales bacterium
CCGCCGGCGGCATTGCGGTTGACCACACCGAAGACCAGCCGGCCTTCGCCCGCAGCACCGCCGCCGTAGGTCTGATTGCCGCGCAGATCGACGCGGTTGACGATCGCCAGCAGACGGAACGGCGCGCGGTTGAGATCAAGCTTGCCGCCGATCCGCGGCCACGAATTCAGCACCAATGCGCCGATGTTGGTGCGTGCCGGCACCGGAAACGTGTTGATGGTGTGGTTGACGTTCCAGCTCTGCAGCCAGTTTTCGGTGAAGACTGCCGGATCGAAGGTCGTGAACGGCTGATTGGCCATGTTGGTCATCAGCGTTTTGAACGTCCATGCGCCGTTCGGATTGCCGGTGTTGTTGCAGATGTCGAAGGTGCGGGTGGGGTCGTTCACCACGGAAAGATCGGTGATCATCAGCTCGCGACGCGGATCGACCGCGGACGGCGGCATCGAAATCGTGAATCGCGGAATACGGAACGCGATGGACAGTGCGCGTGCGCGCTCGATGATCGCGGGATCGATGAATTCGAATTGCTCCACACCGATGGACTGCCGGCCGTTGAACGCGGCGGCTCCCGTCGACTTTGTCGCGGTAATCAGTGTACGGCGATCCTGCTGCTCGCGCAGGAAGCCGTCGAAATCGAAGCGGACCATGCCGTTGAAACGGAATCTGTCGGACGCGTCGCGCTTGAATACGAACTGGTCCTTGTCGACGACCAGCGGCAGCACATCGGGGAGATCGGATCCTTCGCGGAAGCGGATGGAGAGCAATGCGTTGCCTGCGGGGTCACCCGCCGCTTCGCGTGGCGTGATCTCCATATCGTCAACCGGCGGCAGACGCAGTGCAGGCTGAGGCTCCGCGACTGCTGCCGCACGGAAACTGCCGCTATCGAGAGTGGGCGAGATCTGCTGGGTGACTGAGGAGACGCTTTCGATCGCCAACAGATCGGAATCCGAAGACCGTGATGAGACCTTGGTCGATGAGACTTGGGCTGTGCCACCGGGCAGATCGCATGCCGCCAATCCACAAGTCATCAGAAAGACGGCAGCCGGCGTGAGCCATCGGCTGGCGGATATGCCATGAAGACAATGATTTCGCATGGGTGTTCACTCCTTGTGAATGGATGTCGTCGGATCTCGCGCAATCGGTTGCACGACGGCTCAGCCGGAGGACCAGAGGACCGGCTTCCGTGCCGTCACTCCATTTACACCCTGTTGCATGAATTGTCGACCTTAGGCTGTCAGATCAAGCAGAAAGGCGAGTCCGAAGGTGTCGAATAGCACGCCCGATCAGTACCAAGGTCACAAAAAAACAGGGCCGGCAATGCCGGCCCTGTTGTGGCGTCGATCATGTCATCGGCAATTGCCGATATGTACGGTCAGGCCCGCGAATCGCGCCTTTCGCTGCCCGGCCTTGCTGCGCCGCTGCGATGCGGCTTCTGGCCCGCGTGCGCGTGCGCGCCGCGATCGGCCGGCTTGCCATGGGGACGATGGCTCGGCTTGCGTGGAGCGCTGTTACCACCCGGGCGCTGATTGCCGCCACGATTGATCGGGGGCATCGGGCCATCCATCCGAAGCGGGTTTCTGGGCGCGAACCCTTCGATCACGTCCATCACCACATCGGTCTTGAGCAGACGCTGGATCTGGCGCAGCAGGCCGGCTTCTTCCGACGACACCAGCGACAGCGCTTCGCCCTGCATGCCGTTGCGGCCAGTGCGGCCGATGCGGTGGATGTAGTCCTCGGCGACCATCGGCAGATCGTGATTGATCACCAGCGGCAGGTTCGGAATATCGAGACCGCGGGCGGCGACGTCGGTGGCGACCAGAATGCGGGCCTTGCCGGACTTGAACTGGTTCAACGCCTTCTGACGCTGGGCCTGGCTCTTGTTGCCGTGGATCGCGACTGCGGGCAGCCCGGCGGTTTCGAGCTGTTCGGCCAAGCGGTTGCAGCCGTGCTTGGTCTTGCCGAAGATCAGCACCTGATCACCGTGACGCTTGGTCAGGATGTCGATCAGCAGATCGCGCTTGCGCGAACCGTCGACCGGATGCGCGCGGTGGGTGATGGTCGAGGCGATCGCATTCTGCGTCGACACCTGCACCTGCTGCGGGTTGCGCATGAATTCCATCGCCAACTGCTTGATCTGCGACTCGAACGTGGCCGAGAACAGCATCGTCTGACGCTGCGCTGGCACGCGGCCGAGGATACGCTTCATCGCCGGCAGGAAGCCCATGTCGAGCATACGGTCGGCTTCATCGAGGATCAGGATCTCGACCGCGTCGAGCTTGGCCGAACCGCGCTCCATGTGATCGATCAGGCGGCCCGGGGTTGCAACCAGGATATCGACGCCACGGCGCAGATTGTCGACCTGCGGGCCCATGCCGGCGCCGCCGAAGATGGTGGTGACATTGAGGCGCATGTGCTTGCCGTAGCTGCGAACGCTGTCGGCAACCTGCACCGCGAGTTCGCGGGTCGGCACCAGAATAAGGGCGCGCGGCTTGCGCGGACCGGTCGCGGGCTTGTTGCCCTCGACCAGGCGCTGCAGCAGCGGAAGTGCGAACGCGGCGGTCTTGCCGGTGCCGGTCTGGGCGCCGCCCAGCAGATCGTGGCCGGCCAACGCCAGCGGGATCGCCTGGATCTGGATCGGTGTCGGTGTGGTGTAGCTGTTTTCCGCGAGTGCGCGCAGAAGCGCGGGCGCAAGCCCGAGCGATTCGAAAGTCATGTTGTAGCTCCAAAAGTAGATGTCACACCGCAAACGAATGCGGGGTGTTACTCGGAGCTTTCCAAAACCGCGCTGCGAGCAAAATGAAACGACGCGCCACATGGCGGGTCGTGTTCGGCGCGACGAAAGACGTGCGGGATAGTGCTGCGAAGCCGGGTTGCCGTAGGGATCTACACACACCGGAGCTGCAGCGGGCTGCCAAAGGAAAACGGGCCAGCCGTGCGCGAAACGAGGCGAACTGTACGCCAAAAGCATCTGATATGCCAGCAAAAACTGCCGCCTGCCGCCTCGCCGAGCTCAGCTGACCGCCCAGATCGAACCGGTCAGAGCGTGATCTCCAGCCCGGGCCGGACCAGGGTCGCAGTGATGCCGTAAGCCTCCCCCAACTCGCCGGCCAGAGCCTCGCGGGCCTTGTCCTCGCCGTGGACCAGCGCCAGCGGCGGCCGGCCGACGAACTGGCCGTACCAGTCCATCAGGCCGCGTTGATCGGTGTGCGCCGAGAGACCGCCGACGGTGTGGCGCTTGGCGTTCACACGCACGTCGTGACCGTGGATACGCACCCATTGGGCGCCGTCGACGATCCGCCGCCCTGTCGTGCCTTCCGCCTGATAGCCCACGAACACGACATGGGTCTGCTTCCGATGCAGGCGATGTTTGAAGTGGTGCAGGATCCGCCCGGCGTTGGCCATGCCGGACCCGGCGATCACGATCGCGCCGCGCTCGATGCGATTGATCGCCATCGACTCGTCCACAGTCTCGGTGATATGCAGATTCGGCAACTTGAACGGGTTGGGATGGTTGCGCCAGACCCGTTTGGCATCGTCGTCGAACAACTCCTGGTGGCGGTCGTAGACATCCACGACTTTCGATGCCATCGGGCTGTCGAGGAAGATCTGCCAGCGCGACATCTTCCAGTCGTCCCAATGCTTGGCGAACCAGTACAGCAGTTCCTGGGTGCGGCCGACCGCGAACGCCGGAATCAGCACGCAGCCGCCCGAGCGCCAGGCATCGTCGAGGATGCCCTCCAATTCGTGGATGGTTTCGGCACGATCGCGATGCAGGCGATCGCCGTAGGTCGACTCCATCAGCACCAGATCGGCTTCGGTGATGACCGCAGGATCGCGCAGGATCGGCGTGCCTTTCGGTCCGAGGTCGCCGGAAAACACCAGCTTCTTGCCGTCGGCCCACAGCTCGACGCTGCAGGATCCGAGGATATGGCCGGCATCGCGGAAACACATCTCGACGCCGGGAAACAGGTCGGTGCGGGTGTCGTAGGGGATCGGCTCGACCCGCTGCATCGCCACGCGCACATCGTCCTTGGTGTACAGCGGCACCGCTTCGGGCTGGCCGCGACGGCGATCGCGGTTGGCACGCATCGCCTCACCCTCGGCGATGCCTGCGGCGTCCAGCAGCATGATCCACATCAGGTCGGCGGTCGCGGTCTGCGCGTAAATCGGTCCGTCGTAGCCGCGCTGCACCAGCAGCGGGATGCGGCCGATATGGTCGATGTGGGCATGACTCACGATCAAGGCGTCGAGCGCGGTCGGCTCGAAGGGAAAGGCTTCGGCGTTGCGGGCTTCCGCCTCTGGGCTGCCCTGGATCATGCCGCAGTCGATCAGCAGGCGTTTGCCGGCGGCTTCGATCTCGTGCAGGGAACCGGTGACTTCGCCGGCGGCGCCGTGAAAGAGAACGCGCATGGGTCGTACCTCGTCTTGCGGTGGCGTGAGCATCCCGCAAACGGGTCGGCGTGGCAATCGATGTCCGAATGCCGCGCCTCAAAGTAGCCCGGGTAAGCGAAGCGCACCCGGGGCTTTTG
>JANLSB010000688.1:0-2065 GCA_031362125.1 Lysobacterales bacterium
CTCGACCACCTGGATCGCGACGGGGGCCTCGCCGCGGGTGCCGATGACTTCCTGATGGTTGGCGTGGCCGACGAGGAGAATCTGGTACCCCTGCCGGGCGTAGCGGATCGCTTCGGAATGCACCTTCGTCACCAGCGGGCAGGTGGCATCCACGGCGATCAGGCCGCGGGACTTCGACTCCTCGCGCACGGCCGGGCTGACGCCGTGGGCCGAGAAAACCACGATCGCGCCCGCGGGCACATCCGCGATCTCCTCCACAAAGCTCGCGCCGCGGTCCTTGAACCGGCCGACCACGTGCTTGTTGTGGACGATCTCGTGGTAGACGTAGATCGGGCGGCCGGGGAAGAGTTCGATCAACTGGTCCACCACATCCACGGCCATGTGGACGCCGGCACAGAAACCGCGGGGGTTGGCGAGGATGATGTCCATGTGGAAATTATGCGCCCTTCGACGCTTTGCGCCGAGTGTCGAGCAGACCGAACAGCACCAGCAGGATGGCGCCGCAGACGATGGCTGAGTCAGCGATGTTGAACGACGGGTAGTAGTAGACCTCTTTCCAGTGCCACTGGATGAAGTCGACGACGTGGCCGTGCATCAACCGGTCGATCAGATTGCCCAGCGCGCCGCCGATCACCAGCGAGAAAGGCAGCGCTTCGCGCCAGTGACCGCGCGCGGTGCGCGATAGCCAGAAGGCGAGCACCGCGCTGATGCCGACCGCGAGCGCGGCAAACACGTATTTCTGCCAGCCGCCGGCATCGGCGAGAAAACTGAACGCAGCGCCAGTGTTGTAACTGCGGAACCAGTTCCAATAGTTCTCGATCACCATGACCGGCTGGTATTCCGGCAGGCTGGTCAGCACCCAATGCTTGGACCACTGGTCAAAACCGATCACAACTACGGACAGCAGCAGCCAGATAAGGGCATTGGGTTTTGGGGCTTGGGTCATCGCTAGTTGAACCTTGCTGTTCCCTTCTCCCCCCGGGAGAAGGTGGCGCGAAGCGCCGGATGAGGGAGTTCGCAGCACGAGCGGATGGAGCGCGGGCACGGCGTACCCTCATCCGCCCTTCGGGCACCTTCTCCCGGGGGGAGAAGGAACATCAAAAAAAATGCCGCTCTTCGCCAGGGCCATCGACATTGCTCACGCAGCGGCCGCAGATTTCGGGGTGATCAGGATTCGTGCCGACATCGGCGCGATGGTGCCAGCAGCGGATGCATTTTGGTTTGGCACTGACGATGGCTGAAATCGCATCGCCGCCCTGCGCCACCGTCACGTCGCCACTGATGAAGAAGAACCGCAACTCATCGGCCAATGGCGACAGCCAAGCGAAGTCTTCGGCACAGCAGTGGATCGTGATTTCAGCATCGAGCGCGGCACCGATCTCGCCGCTGGCACGCATCGGTTCAAGGGTCTTCGCAATCTGCTCGCGCAGCGCAAGCAAGCGGTCGAAACGCTCGCCATTCAACGCCGCACCCGCCGGCAACGGCGCCAACCCCTCATACCACGTCGCGAACAACACGTTCTCTTCGCGATGACCCGGCAGATGCTGCCACAGCTCATCGGCGGTGAAGCTCAGGATCGGCGCGATCCAGCGCACGAAGGCTTCACTGATGCGGTACATCGCGCTCTGCGCGCTGCGCCGGCCGGGCGCATCCTCGCGCATCGTGTACAGGCGGTCCTTGGTCACGTCGAGATACAGCGAGCCCAGATCGACACTGCAGAAATTGATCAGCGCCTGCACGATTTCGGCGAAATTGTAGCGGGCATAGGCATTCGCGATCTGGTGCTGCAGCGCATCGGCGCGATGCACGATCCAGCGGTCCAGCGGCAGCATGTCCTCGTGCGCGAGCAGATGCACCGCAGGGTCGAAGCCGTGCAGATTGCCGAGCAGGAAGCGCGCGGTGTTGCGCAGGCGGCGGTAGACGTCGGCGTTGCGCTTGAGGATTTCCTGCGACAGCGTCATCTCGTTGGTGTAGTCGGCGGATGCGATCCACAGGCGCAGGATATCGGCGCCGAGGGTCTTCATGATGTCCTGCGGATCGATACCGTTGCCGAGCGACTTCGACA
>JANLSB010000699.1:0-3081 GCA_031362125.1 Lysobacterales bacterium
CAGCTGCAGGCATGGGGCGAGCGCAACGACGTTGCGGTCATCGCGCAGGGTCAAAATGCAGATGCCGCATCGGTCGCATTCGACGCGCTGCAGGCCGCGAAAGCGCGCGGCACCGAAGTACTGATCGCCGACACTGCCGGCCGCCTGCATACGCAGCAGGGTTTGATGGCTGAACTGGGCAAGATCAAGCGCGTGCTCGGCAAGATCGACGACACCGCGCCGCACGAAGTGCTGATGGTGATCGACGGCACCACCGGCCAGAACGCGCTGTCGCAGCTGCGGCAGTTCCATGCATCGGCGGGCGTCACCGGTCTGGTCGTCACCAAGCTCGACGGCACCGCCAAGGGCGGCGTGGTTTTCGCGCTTGCGCGCGAATTCGGCATTCCGATCCGCTTCGCCGGCATCGGCGAGCGCTCCGAAGATCTGCGCGTGTTCGACGCCGAAGCCTTCGTCGACGCACTGTTGCCGGAAGCGCTCGGCGCCTGAGTGCGCGTGCAAGTGCCGAAGAAAAGCATGCCCCTCGAAAACAGTCGCGGCCAGGCCACTGCGCCGCCGCCGCGCAGACGACGCTGGCTGCGCAGGTTGATCGCGCTCGGCGTTTTTCTGCTGTTGCTGTCGCTGCTGGCGACGTGGCTGCTGCAGCCGAAGCAACTGGTGCCGCTGATCCTCGATCGCGCGGGCAAAAGCCTGGGGCTGGACATCACCGCCGATACGAACGCCGAGGCGCGGCTGCGCGGCGAACCGCAGCTGGTCGTGCGCAATCTCGTCGCGCGCGAACCGGGCGCGAAGACCGCGATCCTCCGCGCCGAACGCCTGCTGCTGGCATTGCCATGGTCCACGTTCCGCAACGGTGGCAAGGACGCGGTGATCCAAAGTGTGGAACTGGATGCGCCGGTGCTGGATGTACCCGCGCTGCAGGCGTGGCTGCAGAAGCGCCCACCCAGCGAGGAAACCAGGATTCCGGTGCTCACCAACGGACTGCGCGTCGTCGATGGCCGCATCGACAACGACAACTGGCGCATCGTAGATATCGCGGTGACGCTACCGTCGCTGCATCCGGAAAAACCGGTCGAAGCCCGCATCCAGGGGCGCTATCTCGATGCACCGACCGCGATCCCGTTCGATCTCGCGGTCGCATTGACCAGACCGGCCAACGACGCTGGCGTTGCGGTGGTCGGCCCGCTGACGATCGAACGCGGCGACTGGCGACTGCCGGCAACCGTGAAACTCTCCGGTCCACTGCATCTTGGCGAAGACGATCTGACGGTGAATCCTGCGAAACTCGGCGTCTACGCACGCTACGAGTCCGGCGAGACCTCACTGCCGTTTTCGCTAGGTCTGCACGGACCACTGCATTTCGACGAAGCGACATGGGTGCTGGCACCGGTCGGCTTGGCGCTGCGCGGCGAAGCGCCGATGCCGAATTTGGATGCCCACGGTGCGCTCGCGCTGGGTCGTCGTCTGGTGATCGAACTCGATGGCGCTTTGCCGCAATGGCCATCGTCGTGGCCCGCGCTGCCGGTGCCGGTGTCGAACTCCAGCTCACCGCTGCCGTTCGCGCTGCGCTACGCCGGCAAGCCGGATCTGTCGGACATCGCAGGTTTGCGCCTGCGTCGCGACACCACCGATTTCGACAGCCGTTTCCGCCTGTACGACGTGCTCGGCTGGATCGATCAGACCGGCGGCTCGCCACTGCCGCCGCTCGACGGCCGCCTGCGTTCTCCGCTGCTCGAAATCTCGGGCGCAACGCTGGAAGGCGTGGATATCGTGTTGGATGACCACGATGTGATTTCTCAACACAGCAAGCCATGAAAGACCGCCGCTATGGTTCGATGATCGCTGTGGGAGCGGCGGAAGCCGCGAAGGATCGCAGCGCTGGCGGCCAATCGCGGCTACCGCCGCTCCCACATGCAAGATCGCTCGCATCCGCCGATGCTGGCCGCAGAAAAAAACGATGAGCCTGACCAGTCACTACGCCAAGCATTTGCTGGCATGGTTCGATGTCTCCGGCCGCCACGACCTGCCGTGGCAGCATCCGCGAACACCCTACAGAGTCTGGCTGTCGGAAATCATGCTGCAGCAGACACAGGTACGGGTGGTGATTCCCTACTTCGAGCGCTTCATCGCTGCGCTGCCCGATCTGCGCGCGCTGGCCACGGCGCCGCAGGACGATGTGATGGCGCTGTGGTCGGGGCTCGGTTACTACGCCCGCGCCCGCAACCTGCACGCCGCCGCCAAACGCTGCGTCGAAATGCACGACGGCGAACTGCCGCGCGACCTCGATGCCTTGACCGCACTGCCCGGCATCGGCCGCAGCACCGCTGCCGCGATCCTGTCGCAGGCCTGGGGCGATCCTCACGCGATCCTCGACGGCAACGTCAAGCGCGTATTGGCGCGCGTGTTCGGCATCGAAGGCTGGCCGGGCACGCCGGCGAACGAAAAGACACTCTGGGCGATCGCCGAATCGCTGCTGCCGGCCGATCGACTCGCCGACTACACCCAAGCGCAGATGGATTTCGGCGCGACCCTGTGCACCCGCCACGACCCGGCATGCGTACTCTGTCCGCTGCAACACGCTTGCGTCGCGCTGCGCGACGGCCGCGTCGTCGAACTGCCCACGCCAAAACCCGGCAAGCCGCTGCCGGAGCGCAAGGCAGTGGTGTTGTTGATTCGCGACAACGAAGGTCGCGTATTGCTGCATCGCCGGCCACCGACCGGAATATGGGCGTTGCTGTGGTCGCTGCCGGAAGCTGCCGATCACGACAGCGCGCGCACCTGGTTCGAGCATCACGTCGATGGCGACTACGACAACGGTACCGCGCTGGACGAGATCCACCACGGCTTCACCCACTACCGCCTGTTGATGCATCCGCTGGCGTGGCGCGATGTCGCCCTGCGCGACCGCATCCACGACTATGACGCACTGCGCTGGGTCGCCAGCGAAACCCTCGCTTCTCTCGGCATTCCCGCCCCGGTCCGCAATTTGCTGCAGACCTCGCCCCCCTGATCCGGAGTTCGACCATGCCACGCACAATCTTCTGCGAATACGAACAACGCGAGACCGAAGGCCACGACTTCGCC
>JANLSB010000719.1:0-4600 GCA_031362125.1 Lysobacterales bacterium
GGCAGCAGCAACCGACGGTGATTCTCGAGAAATATCACGCGAAGATGGGTCGTCGTGCATGTTGGTTACGAACGTCGTGATCGGAGGTTGGTTCGGGGCATTCAGCCTACTGTTTCTGCAGCGCCGGATTGTCCCAGCCCGGACGTGGTGCGAAGCGGTCGCCGTATTTCGCCTGCAGTGCCTGCAGTTTCGCCAACAGCACATCGGCGCCGGTGTCGCGGATGTACTGGATCGGGCCGCCGCGGAACGGGGCGAAGCCGGTGCCGAAGATCACCCCGGCATCCAGCAGATCCGCATCGGAGACCACGCCGTCGTGCAGCGCGGCGACGGCTTCGTTGAGGAAGGGCAGGATCAGGCGGTCTTCCAGATCGTCGGGCGCTTTGTAGTCGGCCGGGATCGCGGGCTTCTGCGCGCGACCGTTCTCCCACTTGTAGAGGCCCTGGCCATCCTTCTTGCCGCGCTTGCCGGCTTCCGGCGGCGCGGACAGCGCGGCGGGAATCGGCAGGCCGAGGAAGGGCGCGAGTTCGGCGCCGACGCCGACGGCGACATCCAGGCCGACGGTGTCGATCAGTTCGATCGGTCCCATCGGCATGCCGAACTTCACGGCGGCCTTGTCGATGACCGGTGCGGGAATACCTTCGGCGTAGGCGGTCGCGGCTTCCAGCATGTACGGAAACAGCAGGCGGTTGACCAGAAAGCCCGGCGTGCCTGCGACCGGCACCGGCAGTTTGTCGATGGCCTTGCAGAACGCGGCGAGACGCTTTTCGGTCTCCGGCGCCATGCCGTCGTGATGGATGATCTCGACCAGCGGCATCATCGCCACCGGATTGAAGTAATGCAGGCCGGCGAACTGCGCCGGTCGCGCGATGTGTTCGCGCAGTTCGGTCAGCGGGATCGACGAGGTATTGGTGGTGAGCAGCGCGTCGGCCTTCATCCGCGGCTCGACCGAGGTGTACAGCTCGCGCTTGGCGTCGGGCCGTTCGATGATCGCTTCGATCAGCAGATCGGCCTTGGCGACGCCATCGCCGGCGAGGTCCGACACCAGTCGCGCCGCGACTTCAGGGCGCTTGCCGGGGTCTTTCACGCGCTTGGCGAACAGTTCCTGCGCGCGGGTCATGGCAGTGTCGATGAAGCGCTGCTCGCGATCCTGCAGGGTGACGTTGAAGCCTTTGAAGGCGGCCCATGCGGCGATGTCGCCGCCCATCACCCCGGCGCCGACCACGTGCACGTTGGCGATGCCGTGATCTTTTCCGCCGAGGCTTTTCAGACGTTCCTGCAGGAAGTACACGCGGGTGAGATTGCGCGCGGTGGGCGTGGCTGCGAGTTTGACGACCGATCTGCGTTCGGCATCCAGCAACTGTTGGGTGCTGCCGCTGCTTCGGCGCCAGGTCTCGATCAACGCAAACGGCGCGGGATAGTGGTCCTTCCGCGCTTTGCGCGCGACCTGCTTGACCATCTGCGGCGCAAGCAGCTGGCGCGCCGGCCAGGTGTTGGTGATCCAGGCCATCAGTTTCTGCTTGAACGGCCGATCGGTACCTTTGAGCGCGAGCGTGGCGGCGGCATTGATGAGATTGTCCGCGTCGACGACGCGATCCACCACGCCCAGCGATTTCGCGGCCGACGCCGACAGCGTGCGTCCGGTGAGCATCAGGTCCATCGCTGCAGGTGCGCCGATCAGGCGCGGCAGACGGACGCTGCCGCCCCAGCCGGGATAGATGCCGAGCTTCACTTCCGGCAGACCGATCCGGGTGGAGGCATCGGTCGAAACGATGCGGTAACGGCAGGCAAGCGCGATTTCGGTGCCGCCGCCCATGCAGAAGCCGTGGATCGCGGCGACGGTGGGGAAGGGCAGGTCGGCGATGCGCTGGAAGATGGCCTGGCCGCGGCGGATCGAATCGCCGATGGTGCCCTTGGCGTCGAAGGCCTGGAATTCGCGGATATCGGCGCCGGCGATGAAGCCCTTGTCTTTGGCCGAGCGCAATACCAGCGCTTTCGGCGGTTCCAGTACGACGCGTTCGAGCAGACTGCCCAGTTCGATCAGCACCTCCTGGCCGAAGGTGTTGACCGATTCGTCTGCGCGATCGAAGGAGAGTACCAGCACGCCATCGGTGCGCAGCTCGGTCTTCCAGTGGTGAAGGCGCAGGCCGTCGAGGCTGGGCAGGGGGGAGGTCATGATCGTGAATCCATACGCCGGAGAATGTCGCTATGATCCGGATCATAGAGGGACGGCGTCAAATCGGAGACGCAGGGTCGAAGATACCTCGATGGTCCGATCTGCCGATCATCTCTGCCGATCCGGTCGTTCATGGCTTGTGGCAGTGGCTGAAGACCCCCAGATGAATGCATGGTGCACGGGGCGGTGTGGGCAGGCTGCCGCAGGCGGGGAACTTTTCCTCAACGTGTATTGTCCGAAGGTCCGGTTAGTGCGCCGGCCTATCCAACACTCGGGAGAGCCGGCCGAATGGCCGAAGTGACGACAGAAGATCTGGACTTCGAACTGGTCCGACGGGTGCAGCGCGGCGATAGCGCGGCCTTCGACCTGCTGGTGCGCAAGTACCAGCATCGGGTCGTGGCGCTGATCGGGCGCTATATCCACGACTGGAGCGAGTGTCAGGATGTCGCCCAGGATACGTTTCTGCGCGCCTATCGGGCGATCGGGAACTTCCGCGGCGATGCGCAGTTCTACACATGGTTGCATCGAATCGCAGTGAACACCGCCAAGAATCATCTCGTCGCCCACAAGCGCCGCCCGCCCGGCGAGGACATCGACATCGATGACGCCGAACAGTTCGAGTCGGGCCTGCGCTTGCGCGACAACGACACCCCGGAGCGAGAATTGATGCGTCAGGAGATGGAACAAACGGTGATGCGCGCGGTCGAAGCCTTGCCCGAGGAGCTTCGGGCGGCGATTACATTGCGCGAGGTGGATGGTTTGAGCTACGAGGAGATCGCCCAGCAGATGCAGTGCCCCATCGGTACGGTCCGTTCGCGGATCTTCCGTGCCCGCGACGCCATCGACACCCAGCTTCGTCCGTTGCTGGATGCGCCCAATCCGCGCGAACGCGCGATCCGTTGACGCTTCCGCACAGAATGTTTGTCCACTGACCTTCAACCGTCATCCGACATCGATAACCCATGACTGGATTGCCCGACTCCCCCGTTGTCCGCGACATCAACACCCGAGAATTCCACCGCGAACAGCTGTCCGCGATGATGGACGGTGAGCTCTCGGCGGACGAAACCAGATTCCTGCTGCGGCGTATGGAGCACGACGACGAACTCGCCGACTGCTGGGAACGCTGGCAGTTCTTCGGCGATGCCATGCGCGGTCGCGTCGGCGGCGCGCTTCCGGCGGATTTCTCGCGTCGTATCGGTCGCGCCATCGCCGATGGTCTTGCCGATGACCTCGTGGAAGCATCGCAGGTCGCTGCCGGACATGCAGATGCGCGCAGGCCGCTGTTGCGTTGGGGAGGCGGCGCGGCATTGGCGGCGTCGGTCGCGCTGATCGCGTTGATCGGAACCCGCACCCTGTCGGCTCCGGATGAACGCGTCACGGCGGCCAGCGCCACGGCTTCCATTCAGGTGCCGTCTCCCAGGCCTTCCCCCAAGCCCATCGCTCCGGTTCCGGGGGTTGTGCCCGGCCCAATCACCCCGCCGGCACCCGAACCGTCGATCGCCGGAGCCGGTGCTGCCGCTGCGCTGATGGCTGCGGCCGCCAGCAGCGAACGACGCGGCGGGCATCCGCGCATCCTCGCCGCTGCGGAGGCCATTCCAAGCTCCGATGCGGTCAGCCGAGCCGCAGCTGCGAACCGTGCTGCGCAGACCGCGCGCTCGCGCCCGGCATCGGCGGAAGCCTTCGCCAGCACCGCGACCCAGGGCCGCGGTGTGGCCGGCGGAAATCTGCTCAACAAGGCCGAAATAACCCCCAAGCCATGGCCGCGAGCGCTGGTGCCCGGTGCATCCGCGGTCGGTGAGGTGACCGCTGGTTTTGAAGATCCCTCAGCCTTGCATCCTTTCCAGCCGCGTCTCGACCCGCTGCTGTCGCCGCAGAGCGCGCGGCCTGTCGAGGATGCGGCTTCGTCGCCCTGATCTCCACCCGGTGCCGTCGGCCCGCGTCGCCGGTACCGTGAAACCACTTCCCTTCTCCACACCTTTATCGAGGTCGATTCCCCGATGAAACAGTCCTTGCGTACGCTCGCTCTCGTTTCCGCCACAGTGGCCTTGACCGCTGCCGCCACGACCATCCTGCCGATCACTGCGAGTCAGTCCAGTGCGTCAGCCGCCACGCCTGCGGTCGCCGCGTCTCGCGCTGCAGTTGCGACTGCAGGCGAAGCGATCAGCGTGCCTCTGGTGACCGGCCTTCCGGATTTCAGCGAACTGGTCGAGCGGGTCGGGCCTGCGGTGGTCAATATCGAAGCCAGCGGCTCGGGCCGCAATCGGGCGATGGCGCGTAGCGGCGCAACGCCGGACGACGAGGCGATGCCGGAGTTCTTCCGCCGCTTCTTCGGACCGGACACGCCGATTCCGGGCGGACCCTCGCCGGAAGGCCCCGCCGGTCCGGAGGGCCCCGATGGACAACCCGGGGGTTTCTCGCTCGGCA
>JANLSB010000720.1:0-3549 GCA_031362125.1 Lysobacterales bacterium
GATCCGCGGCAGCACCGATCTCAAGCTGACATCGTTCGGACACGATCATCTTGAGGAGCTTGCGATCGAATGCGGCGGCCTGCCCAGCAAGATCGCGAATGCGATCGCCGATTCGCGTCTGCCGGCCCTGCGTCGCCTGGAACTGTGGCTGGGCGACGACAACTACGGCTTCGACGGCGAGGTCAAAACATACGCGCGGTTGTTGGATGCCATCGATGCGTCGCGGCTGGAGTACCTCGGTCTTCGCAACGCGCAGATCAGCGACGCGCTGGCCGTACATCTGGCTTCCCAGCCATGGCTCGGCAAGCTGAAAACGCTGGATCTGTCGATGGGCACCATCGGCGACGTGGGCGCGCAGGCGCTGTGCGAAAGCCCCCACATCGCCGGACTGGGCACGCTCGATCTGAGTCATCACTACATCGGCGCAGAATGGCAACAACGACTCAAAGCATTGCCGTGCAACGTGGTATTGGACGATCAACGCGACGCCGATGAGGACGACGGCGACCGCTACGTCGCGGTGTCCGAGTAACCATGACGCCTGCAGGGATGGTCCTGGTCGGACAACCGGACCATCGCCGCACGCATCTGCTGCAGGCTGCGCTGGGCCGGCGTGGCATGCCGCCGGCGCGCGTCGTCGACTACGCGAAGTTGTTGGCCGAGCCGCAACACCTCGTGGACGCACTCACCGATCGCTCACCGCTCAAGCTCGATTCGCCCGGCGAATCCGCTGCGCTGCACGATGCGCTGTTGCGTCGCGGGTGGGTCTGCGGCGGCGAGCGGGGCACCCCACCTGCGCCGCTTGCGCATGGTGAACTCGCCCATCAGCATCATTGGTACGCCGGCTTCGCCGATCTGCTGATGTCGCTTCAACAGATCGCAGGCGATGCGCGTTGGCTCAATCCGCCCGACGACATCCTGCGCATGTGCGACAAATGGCGCTGCCAACAGGCTTTCGCCGCTGCGGGAATCGCCATCCCGCCGCCGCTCGGCCCCATCGATGGTTACGACGATCTGCAGCGTCGGATGACCGACAGCGACTGCGATCGCGTCTTCATCAAAGCACGATACGGCTCGTCCGCCGCTGGGGTCGTCGCCTATCGCATGCATCGCGACGGCAGCGAAATCGCCTACGCGAGCACAGCGCTGGTCGAGGACGCGAATGGCGTGCATCTGTACAACACGCTTGCGCCGCAACGCTACAGCGCGCGTCGAACGATTGCCGCGCTGATCGACACGCTGGCGCTGCAGGGCGCCTATGCCGAACGATGGATCGCGAAGCCGCGGGCATCGGGACATGCCGGACATCATTTCGATCTTCGTGTGGTCACTTTCGACGGCGAACCCCGGCAGCGGGTCGCACGCATCGCCGACCGGCCAACGACCAATCTTCACCTGGGCAATCGCCGTGGCGATCCGCAGGCGTTGCTCACCCCCGCAGGCATGGCGTCGGTCGAAGACTGCGCACGGAACGCCGCGACCGTGTTCGCACGCAGCGCGATGATCGGCTTCGATATCATCCCGGGGCGCGAAATTTGCCGCGTGCTGGAAGCGAACGCGTTCGGCGATCTCTTGCCGGATCTGCAATGGCACGGCGCCGATACCTACGACGATCAGGCCGCGTGGGTCGCGGGTCATGCCCAACAGTGCAGAAGCGTCGCATGATGTGCCATATGAGGTGCGACATGAGGAGCGACTCCACGGCTTCACCCGTGATCGACATGCATACCATGGTCGGCACTCACGACATCCTGTTCGTCACGCTCGACACATTGCGCTACGACGCTGCACAGACCTGCTTCGCACAGGGCCGGCTGCCGACGCTGGCCGCCCACCTCCCTTCCGGCGGCTGGGAACGCCGGCACACCCCGGCGACGTTCACCTATGCAGCGCATCAAGCGTTTTTCTCCGGCTTTCTGCCGACCCCCGCGTACCCGGGGCCGCATCCGCGTCTGTTCGCGCTGGCCTTCGCCGGCAGCGAAACCATCGACGCGAACACGTTCGTGTTTGCGGATCACGCCGATATCGTCCACGGCCTCGCAGCGCACAGCTACCGCACGCTCTGCATCGGTGGTGTCGGCTTCTTCAATCTCGCCAATCCGCTCGGCCGCACATTGCCTGGACTGTTCGATGAAGCGTATTGGCGACCCGAGTTCGGCGTGACCGCGTTCGACTCGCTCCAGGCGCAGGTCGAACTGGCCTGCGAACGCCTGCAGTCCGATGACCTGCGTGGGCAGCGTTGCTTCACCTTCATCAACGTCTCCGCGCTGCATCAACCCAATCGACATTATCTTCCGGGCGCACAGCACGATGGCCTCGACACCCAGATGGCGGCGTTGGCGCATGTCGATGCGCATCTGGCGCCGCTGTTTGAAGCCTCGCGTCAACGCGCGCCAACCTTCGTCATTCTCTGCTCCGACCACGGCACCGCCTATGGCGAAGACGGCTACCATGGTCACCGCCTCGCCCACGATGTGGTGATGCAGGTCCCCTACGCCCATTTTGTGCTGACACCGTGAACGCTGCCCCTCTCGCATCGCTGCTGGAATTGCCGCCCTATCAGGCGTATTCGTATTCCTATCCGCACAAGACCGCGTACCGGGCGTTGGCCGAGCCGCAGCCCTTGCGCGATGCATGGGCGCAAGAAGATCGCGACGCACTGTTCCTGTATCTGCATATTCCGTTCTGCTCGTATCGCTGCGGATTCTGCAATCTATTCACGCTGGCGCGTCCATCGGCCGACACCGTTGCGCGTTATCTCGATCAGCTCGATCGCCAGCTCGCAGTCACCGCCGACGCGCTGGGCGCGCATCGCTTCGCCCGCTTCGCGCTGGGCGGCGGCACGCCGAGTTACCTGTCCGCCGATCAGCTGCGGCTCGTATTCGACAGCGTGAAGCGTCACTGCACGATCGATCTGCAAGCGATTCCTGCAGGCATGGAAGTCTCGCCGGAAACCGTCGATGCCGAAAAAATGGCGGTCTGCCGCGGCGCCGGCATCGACCGGATCAGCATGGGCATCCAGAGTTTCAGCGATGCCGAGGTGCGCACGCTGGTGCGTCCTCAGCAGCGCGACGAGGTCGAGCGCGCCATCGCCGCGATCCGCGCGCAGCAGTTCCCCACGCTCAATCTCGATCTGATCTACGGCATACAGGGTCAGACCGAGGCAAGCTTTCTCGCGTCGATCGACAGCGCACTGGCGTTCGCGCCCGAAGAACTCTACCTGTATCCGCTGTACGTGCGGCCGCTGACCGGCCTGGCCCGGATCGAAAGCCGGGACGGCAAAACGCGTTTCGCGCTGCACCCGGAACCGGTCGACGACCGTCTGGCGCTTTATCGCGCAGGCCGCGAGGCGCTGCTCGCCGCCGGCTACCGCCAGGTGTCGATGCGCATGTTCCGCGCACCGCATGCACCTGCGGGCGACCTCGGTCCAGCCTATCGTTGCCAGGACGACGGTATGGTCGGCATCGGCTGCGGCGCGCGTTCCTATACGCGCGCATTGCACTACTCCAGTGAATTCGGCGTCTCGCGCCGCAGCGTCGCCGAGATCCT
>JANLSB010000721.1:0-2438 GCA_031362125.1 Lysobacterales bacterium
TGCGCTGGACGACGTGCAGATCGGCATTCCCGGTTTCGACGACGCCCAGCGGCGCGCGATCGCCGCGACCGTCAACGGCGTGCGCATCGTCAATCTGTATGTAGTGAACGGGCAGGACGTCGGTACCGAGAAATACGACTACAAACTGCGCTGGCTCGATGCCGTGCACGGTTGGCTGGCGGACGAATCGAAACGTTATCCGCAGATGGTGGTGATGGGCGATTTCAACATCGCGCCCGACGACCGCGATGTGCACGACCCGGCGATGTGGAACGACGACAGCATCCTCACTTCCACCGCCGAACGGGCGGCGCTGCAGCGGCTGCTCGATCTGGGCCTGCACGACGCCTATCGCCTGCATCACAGCGAAGGCGGCTTCTTCAGCTGGTGGGATTACCGTCAGGCCGGCTTCCGCCGCAATTTGGGCCTGCGCATCGATCTGACCCTGATTTCAGACTCGCTGCGCGACAAGGTCAACGCTGCGGATATCGACCGCACGCCGCGCAGCTGGGAGCGGCCAAGCGACCATGCGCCGGTATGGGTGCAGCTCGCAGGCTGAGCGCATGCGAACCGGGCAACTTCAAACACATGCCCCATAGGGTGCGCCTTTGCGCACCGGCTTTTTTGCTTGGGCGAACAACGGCGGTGCGCCAAGGCGCATCCTATGGCTCACTCTTTCGCCTTGTCCGGCGCTGGCGCACTGCGCAATGCCGCCGCCATCGCACCGATACCGCCCGCCAGCAACGCAAGCATCAGCAGCGTGTTGAACAGACTGGTCGGCCGGAAATAGATGTTCAGATTGGACAGGATGCCGACGAACACGATCACCAGACCCGCGGCCAGCAGCAGCCATCCGACGATCGACTTGCCGTTGAAGAAGAGCATGCCGGTGCCGAGGATGAACGGGATCAGCGACAGGCCGAAACCGTTGTAGCCGTAGAGATTCCACATGCCGCCAGAACTGACCGAGACCTGATTGGTCAGCAGCCAGCCGCCGGCCACCGCGCACATCAGACCGATGAAGAACTGTCCCACACCGCCGGGAGTGCCGCCTGCGCCTGTCATTGTCGTCCTCGTTCGGGGTTGTTCGGGGTTGTTCGGAGTTGTTCGGCCGGGATCATAGCGCAGCGGTATCGGTCCGCCACGTCAGCCCAACAGTCGCAGCAGGGCCTCGCGCGGCAACTTGCCGGTGTCGTTGCGCGGCAGGGATGCGACCAGGCATAACGGACGCGGCAAGAATGCGGCATCGATACGCTGGCGCAAGGCGTCCATTATTGCCTCGCTGGTAAGCATCGGTGCGACGACGAAGGCGGTCAACCGGGTAATTGCGCCGTCGTCCTGCGCCGGCATGACGAATACGCCATCGCGTACGCCGGCGATGGAATTCAGGTGATAGTTGAGGTTGGCCAACGAAGTGCGTTTGCCTGCGATGTTGATCAGGTCGGCGGTTCTGCCGTGCAGCAAAAACTGATTTGGGCCGCGCAGCTCGATCTCGTCGTGCAACAAAACCGCATTTTCGACGTGCCCGCCGCTGACCCAGGTGCCGTGTTTGTCCTGAACTAAATAAAGATCCGCAAGCGCGCACCATTCCACGGTTTGAACCGTGCGCCGGGAGGCTATCTGTCCCGCCTCGGTGCAGCCGTAAATTTCAAATAATGGCGCCCCGAAGCGGGCTTCCGCGGTGGCCGCCAGTTGTGGCGGCAGCGGCGCCGTCGCACACAGCAGGAAATCAAGCGGCGGCACGCCGGCGGACTCGGCCAGCAGTGCCCGCAAGTGGATCGGCGTGGTCACGAGGCAGCGCGGTCGCGGCAATGCGGCAAGTTCGGCGAGGACATCGGCCGGATATAACGGACGCCCCGCGTGCAGCGCGTGCCCACCCTGCATGACCAGCAGCACCGACGACTCGAGTCCGTACATATGCTGCGGCGGTACCGTGGCGAGCACGGCCATGCCAGCATGCGCATGCACGCTAAAGCGATCCAGCCCGGCGGTAACGGCGCGCACGAGACTGCCCCACGATTTTTCGTTGGCCACGGGCTGCCCGGTGGAGCCCGAAGTAAAAACGATGGCGGCAATTTGTTGTGCGGGAATTTGCGGCATTGCAGGCACCGCGGAATCCGTGCCGGAGCCGACGCCGTATTGCAGCGTTTGCATCGACTGGAACGGTGCGCCGGAGTCGGTCAGACAATAGATGTCGGCATAACGTCGGCTCAATTGTTCGATCTGATCGGGCGTATGGCTGGGGGGCAGCAGGCTGATTTGCCTTTGCAGCAGCGCCGCGCAAAAGCCGACGACAAAATGGTAGCGGTCGCTGCACAAATTGAGAATATGCCGCCGCGCCGGCAGCAGTGCCGCCAATTGCGCGACGTCCCGCAGGAACTGGTTGACGCTTATGGGTCGCCGGTCACGGAAAGCAAACACCGCGTGATCGCCGAAAC
>JANLSB010000747.1:0-5868 GCA_031362125.1 Lysobacterales bacterium
CGTCGTTTGCGTCGGTTTCAGTTGCCGGTTGCGGCGTCAATGGCTTTGCGTTGTTCCTCGGCAGCGGCGTCGACCGAGGCCTGTGCAGCCTCGGCTTTGTCGATCGGCTTGCGCATCGCTTCGCGCAGTTGGGTCGGCTGGGCAACGGTGGGGGCCGAAGTCTGCGGCTCGGGACGCTTGTCGTGTGCCGGAACTTCCGGCTTGGCGCATGCGACCAGACCGGCGCAGCAGACCAGAGCCACGGTAAGCGATGTCGATGACGGCTTCAGGCGCACGATCGTTCTCCTCCAGGATGCCACGGCTTATCCTACGCCCAACTCCGCAAGCCCGGTCACGCCCCATGTCCCCGCAGCGCTGGCGTCTGGATGGACAACTCGCCCTCGTCACCGGCGGCAGCGCCGGCATTGGCCGCGCGATCGCCCGCGAGCTGCTCGGCTTCGGCGCGCGCGTGCTGATCGCCGCCCGCGACGCCAACGGTCTGGACGCGGTACGCAGCGAACTCGAAGAGGAATTTCCGGACGGCGAGGTGCGCACCTTCGTCGCCGACGTGGCCGACGACGATCAGCGCCGCGAGCTGTTGGATTGGGTCGAGGATATCGATGGCGCCCTCAACATCCTGGTGAACAACGCTGGCGGCAATCTCACCAAACCTGCCATCGACTACAGCGAAGACGAATGGCGCAAGATCTTCGAAGTCAACCTGTTCAGTGCTTTCGAACTCGCGCGTAGCGTCTATCCGCTGCTGACCAGACATGCGGCGTCCTGCATCGTCAATGTCGGCAGCGTCTCGGCCATCACCCACGTCCGCAGCGGCGCGCCATACGGCATGAGCAAAGCAGCGATGCACCAGATGACCCGCAACCTCGCGGTCGAATGGGCCGAGGACGGCGTGCGCGTGAATTCAGTCGCGCCCTGGTACATCCGTACGCGCCGCACCTCGACCAAACTCGCCGATCCCGATTACCTCGACGAAGTGTTGCTGCGAACGCCGATGGGCCGCATCGGCGAACCCGAGGAAGTCGCCGCCGCCGTCGCCTTTCTGTGCCTGCCGGCATCGAGCTACATCACCGGCGAATGCATTGCCGTGGATGGCGGGTTCCTGCGCTACGGGTTCTGAAAACGGCAGCGTGTTCCCCTTCGCGGCCTGCTTCACGGCAATCGCGAACTGGCCCGTGTTTTCAGGCGTGTTTTGCACGCCTATCAAGTAGCGGTAGCGTCGGCTTCGGCCGACTGTTCCTCAATATCCGCCTCGAACAGCTGCTCCAACTCGCTGCGCGCCTGTTTGGTGCTTTCCATCAGGGCTTCGTCGTCGTCGTAGATCAGATGCTGGTTCGCCAGCAGCTCTTCGTCGTGCTTGCGAAATTTGAGTGCGCGCTGCGCCGCCTGCTCCGGTGGCATCCCGAGCGCGATCAATACGTCGCGGCCCATCTCCAGGCCTGAGGCGAACGTTTCGCGGGTCGCCGCCGCGCCCAGATCCATCAGCTGCCACGCATGGCGACGGTCGTGGGCGCGCGCGAAGATCTTCAGATGCGGATACAGCCGGCGCACGACCCGGGTAGTGCGCAGATTGGCTTCTTTGTTGTCGATGGCGTTGATGAACACCCGTGCGTTCTGGGCACCGGCGGCGCGCAGCAGGTCCGGACGCGACGGATCACCGAAGTACGCGATATTGCCGAAGCGGCGCACGGTCTCCAGCTGTTCGGCGTCGGTTTCCAGCGCCACGAACGGAATCTTCTGCGCGATCAGGATGCGCGCCACGATCTGGCCGAAACGGCCGAAGCCCGCGAGGATCACCTGCGGCTGATGGTCGGGAATCACGTCGAATGCGCGCTTGGGTGCGGTGCTCGGGAATCGTCGCAGCACTTGCGCCACCGCGATCAGCAACAGCGGCGTGAGCGCCATCGACAGGCCGACGACCGCCACCAGCTGGTTCTGAAGCGTGGTGTCGATCAGACCGGCCTTCACCGACTCCGACATGACCACGAACGCGAATTCGCCGCCGAGCGCCAGCACCGCGCCCAGCTGCAGCGCCTCGCGCCAGTCGAGACGTCCCGGGCGCAGGCCGATGCCGAACAGCAGCGCGAATTTGATCGCCAGCAGCCCCAGGGTGCCAAGCACGATCATGCCCGGCTCGGTGGCGATCAGCTTCAGATCGATGCTCATGCCCACGGCCATGAAAAACAGGCCAAGCAGCAGCCCCTTGAAGGGTTGGATCTGCGATTCGATCTCGTGGCGGAATTCGGAA
The DNA here is from genome assembly GCA_031362125.1 of Lysobacterales bacterium. Lineage (GTDB taxonomy): Bacteria > Pseudomonadota > Gammaproteobacteria > Xanthomonadales > Xanthomonadaceae > Lysobacter_I. The sequence goes on from JANLSB010000747.1 coordinate 2,246, forward strand.
TCCGCCAGCAGCACGCCGGCGAGAAAAGCGCCAAGCCCCATGCTCAGGCCCGCCAACGACATGATCCATGCGGCACCGAGCACCGCGAACAGGGCGCTGGCGGTGAGCATCTCGGGCACGCCGATGCGCGCGGCAAGACGGAACAGCTGCCGCAACAGGTAGCGACCGCCGATCACCACCGCGAAGATCGCGGCCAGCGCCTTGAGCACGTCCTTCCACACCGGGTCCGGACTGGCGGCGGCGACGCCGAGCAGCGGAATCGCCGCGAGCAGCGGAATCGCCGCGATATCCTGGAACAGCAGAATGGCGAAGGCCAGACGGCCGTGTTCGGTATTCAGCGCCTTGCGCTCGGACAACAGCTGCAAGCTCACCGCCGTCGACGACAGCGCCAACGCGATACCGATCACCAGCGCCGCCTTCCAACCCAGACCCAGCGCCAGCGCCACCGCGCCCAGCACCAGACCCGTCAGCGCCACCTGCAGCCCGCCGGCGCCGAACACCGGCTTGCGCATCACCATCAACCGGCTGGGCGACAGCTCCAGGCCGATCACGAACAGCATCATCACCACACCGATTTCGCTGGCCGCGAGCACCGGTTCGGCGTCCTTGATGACCTTGACCCCGAACGGACCCAACGCCACGCCCGCCGCGAGATAACCGAGCACCGCGCCCAAGCCGAAACGCTTGAACAGCGGCACCGCGATCACCGCGGCCAGCAGAAAGACCAACGCGAGTTGTAAACCGTGACCGTGCATGCGCACCTCCGTCGGGGACCTTAACCGGCCCTCGTGGTCGCCGCAATCTCGTTATGCTACATGGCATATTCACTCCGATCGGAAATCGACACATGCGCCGCCTTCTGTTTCTCTGCGCTCTACTCGCCTGCAGCTTCCCCGTCTTCGCCGGCAAAGGTCCGGGCGCCGCGCGCAAACAGATCGAATCATCCCTGTCTGTCATCGGCACGATCGATATCACCCCGGACGGCAAGGTCATCGCCCATGCGCTCGATCAACCGGAGAAGCTGCCCAAAGGCATCGTCGACGTCACCGCCCGCCTCGTGCCGCAGTGGACGTTCGAACCGGTCGCACTGAAGGCCAATGCGATCAGCCGCTCGAAGATGTACCTGCTGTTCGTCGGCAAGAAGCGCGATGACGGCGGTGTCTCGCTGGAACTGCGCAGCGCTTCGTTCGGCAGCGCCACCGGCGATGAAGGCGTCAGCATTGCGGAAGGAAACCGAAAACTCGCTTATCCGATGCAGCTGATGCGCAACGGCGTGTCGGGGTCGGTCTTCCTGCAGTTGAAGATCGGGCGGGATGGAAAGGTAACGAACATCGACGCCAGCCATGTGAATCTGCGGGTGCTCGGCTCCGAAGCAGAGATGAAGCGCTGGCGCGAGATCTTCGTCCGGTCCACGATCGCCACGGTGAAGGACTGGAGGTTCGTCGTACCGCAGTCCGGACCCGATGCGGAGGCCGGATACTGGTTCGGCACACTGCCGATCAGTTTTGTATTCGAAGGCGAAAAGCCCGGCGAATACGGCCACTGGGAAACCTATGTGGCTGGACCGAAGGCCCTGATTCCATGGCTGCAGGACTCGCCGCTCGCCGACGGCAACACCGACGCGCTCACGCCCAACGACTTTCACGCCGCCGGCAGCGGCCGGCGCCTGCTCACGCCGCTGACCGGCGGCTGAGCCGCGCTCAACGCAGCAGCGTCTGCCGTTCCGGCGCGTCGAACCACGCGATCACGAATGCACGGAACACCGACTGCAGCCGGGTCGGGTGATTCCGCTGCGGATGCACCAGGTAGATCGGCTGCGGCGCAATCTCCCAGTCCGGCAGCACCCGGCACAGGCGTCGGTCGGCGAGCCCATCCACGACCATGTACAGCGGCAGGCGTCCGACACCGACACCGAGTTCGGCCGCGCGCAGAATGCCGTTGAAATTGTTGATCGCCACCGGCGCGCGGATCCGCACGGTTTCGCTGTCGCGGCCACGCACGAAGACCCATTCCGGATCGTCGCGGAAATGACTGTTGCGCAGCGCCGGCAAGGTCGCGAGTTCCGATGGCCGTCGCGGCGTACCCGAAGCCGCCAACAGCGCCGGGCTGGCGACCGCGATTTCTCGCACCAGCCCGACCACTCGCGCCACAAGCCGCTCTTCCAGCGTGCGCGTACTGCGAAAGCCGAAGTCGCAATGACCATCGAGCAGATCGCGACGCTGGATGCTCAGATCCAGATCTACTTCGACCTGTGCATGGGCACGTTGGAATGCGGCGATCAGATCGACCAGAAACAGTTCGCCGAACGTGGTCGCCGACGTGATCCGCAGCATTCCGGCGACATCGGTGCGCTCAGCGGCGATCAGCTGCTGCGCGTCATCGAAGGTCGTGCGGAGGCGCGCGGCCTGCTCCGCATAGCGATGCCCCAGCGGCGTCAGCGACAGCCGGCGCGTGGTCCGCAGCAACAGTTCGGCGCCGAGCTCGCGTTCGAGTTCAGCCACCTGTCGACTGATATGCGCCTTGGAGTAACCCAGGGCCGCTGCAGCCGCCGTGAAGCTGCCGCGTTCGGCCACGGCGGCGAAGCACAACATCCGATCGATCCGGGTCGACATTGTTTCCATACGGAAACAGTATTTCTTCGATCGCCAGACTAATCAAGCTTGGCGGGCAGGCGCAGACTTTCCACACCGCCGAATTGTCGGCCGAACAGAAACAACGGAGACCCCCATGAAGATTCTTCTGATCGGTGCCCAAGGCACCCTCGGCCGCGCCGTCGCCCAGGAACTCGGCGCCCGCCACGACATCGTCGCCGCCGGCCGCAGCAGCGGCGACGTGCGCATCGACCTCACCGACCGCGCCAGCATCGTCGCCGCCCTCGCCCAGGTCGGGCCGGTCGACGCAGTGGTCTCGGCCGCCGGCAACGTCGCCTTCGGCGGTCTGCTGGACCTCACCCCGGAACAATGGGCGCTGGGCTTAAACGACAAGCTGATGGGCCAGGTGAACCTCGCCCTGCTCGCCGCGCCGCTGCTCAACGACGGTGGTTCGATCACGCTCACCACGGGCATCCTGACTGACGACCCGATCCGCTACGGCGCCTCCGCATCGCTGGTCAACGGCGCGGTCGAAGCCTTCGTCCGCGCTGCTGCGCTGGAACTGCCGCGCGGTGTGCGCATCAATGCGGTCAGCCCGAATGTGCTGCAGGAATCGATGCCCGGCTATGCGCCGTACTTCCGCGGCTTCGAAGCGGTGCCGGCCGCGCGTGCCGCGTTGGGCTTCAGCCGCAGCGTCGAAGGCGCGCAGACCGGGCAGGTCTACAAGGTGTTCTGACTGCAGCGGTTGACCGCCTGCCCGCAGTGATCCCGTTATGCTCGTGACAGGATCGATTCCTGAGGGGCCGCAATGACACCGCAACGATTCGCACTGCTGGCATTGGCGCTGTTCGGCTTGGCGGGCGCGGCACGCGCCGCAGATACCGGCAGCGGACATTTCCGTATGGGCGAGAGCGGCCTGCAACTGCGCCATGCCATCGCCGTGCGCCACGAACGGCAAGTCGACCCGGCCGAGGACGAAGTCTTCGTCTATCTCAGCGACCACCCGATCGATGCCGCGAAAGCCGCCGCCGC
>JANLSB010000765.1:0-5993 GCA_031362125.1 Lysobacterales bacterium
CCGGCGGCGGCGTCCCATGGGCGATTCACCATGCTGATGCGTACGGTCGGCAAAGCCCAGCCATCCGCGACCGTTCATCTCGACCTGCATCGCACCACTGTGACCTTTGGACATGGTGGCGACTGCTGGCTGCAGATACACTCGCGATCTTTGCCCTCCGCGCTCATAACTCCGGATTTCCATGAGAGACGCCATGCGCCGTAACAGACCTATTGCCACGCTTCTTGCCGTCGCGACCATGACCGTTGTTGCCGGCGTTCTGTCGATCGCCTCCGCACCGCCCGCCCACGCTGCCGAAGGCATGTGGGTGCCGCAGCAATTGCCGGAAATTTCCGGGCCGCTGAAGACGGCCGGTCTCAAACTCACGCCGAAGCAGCTCAGTGACCTCACCGGCGACCCGCTCGGTGCGGTCGTATCGCTCGGCGGCTGTACCGCCAGCTTCGTCTCGCCGCAGGGTCTGGTCACCACCAACCATCATTGCGCCTATGGTGCGATCCAGCTCAATTCCTCGCCGGAAAAAAATCTGATCAAGGACGGCTTCAACGCCGCCACCCAAGCCGAGGAACTGAGCGCGGGCCCCAACGCGCGCATCTTCGTGCTTGATCGCATCGACGATGTCACGCCACAGGTGCGACAGGCGATCATGGCCGCACCGGACGCGCTGGCTCGCAGCCTGGCCCGCGACACCATTGAAAAACGCCTGATCTCAGACTGCGAAGCAGTGCCGGGCTACCGCTGTCAGCTCTACAGCTTTTACGGCGGCGGCATCTATCGCTTGTTCCGCAATATCGAGATCAGGGACGTGCGCCTGGTTTATGCGCCGCCGAACAGCATCGGCAACTACGGCGGTGAAGTCGACAACTGGATGTGGCCGCGCCACACCGGCGACTTTTCGTTCTATCGCGCCTATGTCGGCCGCGATGGCAAGCCGGCCGCCTATTCGCTGGACAACGTGCCCTACACGCCGAAGCAGTGGCTGAAAATCGCCGACAAGCCACTGACGGCGGGTGATTTCGTGATGGTCGCCGGTTACCCGGGCAGCACCAATCGCTATGCATTGGCCGAGGAATTCGACAACACTGCCGATTGGACCTATCCCACCGTGAGCCGCCACAACAAGGCCATGGTCGCGATGGTCGATGCCGAGGGCAGGAAGACGCCGGATATCGCGGTGAAGTACGCGAGCATCGTGCGCAGTTGGGAGAATGTACTGAAAAATTACGACGGCCAGCTCGAAGGCTTCGAGCGGATCGGTGCGTCCGGCATCAAGGCCAAGCAGGAACAGGCGGTGCTGACGTGGCTGCGCAAGCGCGGCAATGGCGGCATGCCGGCGCTGGAGGCCTATCAGGTACTTCGTTCGCTGCAGGCGCAGACGGTGGCGACCCGCGAGCGCGATCTGGTGCTCGGACGTCTTGGCAGCAATGGCGTGCTCAACGCTGCGGTGCAGCTGTATCGACTGTCGATCGAACGCGCCAAGGCCGATACAGACCGTGAGCCCGGGTATCAACAGCGCGACTATGCTTCGATCGAAGGCGGTATGCGCCAGATGGAGCGCCGCTATCACCCGACGATGGATCGCGAGTTGACGCGCTATTGGCTGGGCCAATACGTGCGGTTGCCCAAAGAGCAGCGCCTGCAGGCGATGGACGCATGGCTGAAGGGCAGCGACGACAAGGCGATTGCGTCGGCGCTGAAGTCGCTCGGCGCCACCAAGCTCGGCAACACCGACGAGCGCCTGCGCTGGATGAATGCCGACCGCAAAGCCTTCGAGAGCAGCAAGGATCCGGCGATCCGCTATGCGGTGGCGATGATGCCGACGCTGCTGCGGCTTGAAGAGGCGCGCAAGTCGCGTGCCGGCGACAGCATGGTGGCGCGGCCGACTTTTCTGCAGGCGGTGGCCGAATACAAGAAAAGTCGCGGCGAAGCGGTGTATCCGGACGCCAACGGCTCGCTGCGCATCACGTTCGGCAACGTGACCGGTTACCTCAAGCGCGACGGCAACAAGCAACTGCCGTTCACGCGTCTGGAGGAAGTCGCGCAGAAAGCGACCGGCCAGGAACCGTTCGATGCACCGCAGGTGCAGCTCGACGCTATCCGCGCCAAGCGTTACGGCGGTCTGGCAGACGCCAAGCTCGGCACGGTGCCGGTGAATTTCCTGTCCGATCTCGACATCACCGGCGGCAACTCCGGCTCGCCGGTATTGGACGCGCAGGGCAAACTGGTCGGTCTGGCGTTCGACGGCAACTGGGAATCGGTCAGCTCCAACTGGGTGTACGACGGCACTGTGAATCGTATGATCTCGCTCGATCAGCGCTACATGCGCTGGATCATGCAGGAGGTGTATCCGGCGCCGCAGTTGCTCCAGGAACTGGGCGTGCCGGCGAAGAAGTAAACGTCGCCGAGGCATCGGGCCGATGTGCTTTACCGAAACGAAAACGGCGGCCTTTCCGGTCGCCGTTTTCGCGTGTATCGCAATCGTTCAGTCGGCAGGCAGGCACAGCGCATAGCCGTTGGAATACCGGCTGCTGGTCTTGCCCCACGACGTCAACGTACCGTTGCAGTTGATCGCCCGGTAACCGATGGTTTTGCCGCCGGCATCTAAGTAGTAGTAGAACTCGCCGTTCGATGTCGGGCCGGGAGCGGCGGCGATCGCCGCACCGATGATGCAGGCGGTTGCGAGTGCGAGCGCGATCTTGGCGCCGCGACGTTGGATCGAAGTCTTCATCGTGCGTTCCTTTTTCTCTGAAGTCTTGCCGGCGACTCCGGCCATCGGAGTCTAGCGGCGCGATGCTTCGGAAAACGTTAGCTCTGCTCCAATCTTCGGCGACGCCGCTTTCATGCTCGGCGGGGAGATTTCGCGTTCAGTCGGGCAGCGAGTAATCGAACGTATAGAAATGCCTCCCGTCGACGATATCGATCGCCAGCGTGCCGCGCAGCCCGGTCAACGCATCGGTGCCTGAATCGGGTACGACACTCACCGTCAGCGACGGTGCGCCACGATCCATCGTGCCGCTGTGCTGCATGCAGAAGCTGCCGGTGCGGCCGTCGATACTGCCGACAATGCGCTCTATCGCGACGTAGGCGGCCGAACCGGGCGTCGGCGTCACCACTGCCAGCATGTGCACCACGCTGATGGCATCAAGCGGGCCATGGAATACCTTGTCGAAGCGGCTGTGCATCGCTTCGACGCCATCGCCGAGGTCGCAGCCTGGTTGTGTGCTGCGACGGACGTCGAATTCGCCTTTGATTTGCGGCATGGCCAGTTCCCTTGATTTCGATTGCAACAGCATGCCGCGTTCAGGCTGGGGGTGCGAGCGCCCTTTGCAGCCCGGGAATCGTCTGCTAGGCTGTCGACTGTCGCGGATTCCCATGCCAGCCGGCCCCGTCTTCCGACACGCAGGTGACTGCCTTTGATCGCACACGATCCTGGCGTCCCCGTTCAGCTTCATCGTCATGCGTTGTGCCGGCTTGCAGGGCTCCGCGGGAAATCTTCCCCACTTGGAGCTGACTGATGAAAGTACTGGCATGCGACGGAATCCACGAAGACGGCCTTGCGATGTTCCGCGACGCCGGCTGGACCGTCGAAATCTCCGATCCGATCAAAGACCCCGCGAAACTCGCCGCCGCCTTGGCCGACGTCGACGCCGTACTCGTGCGTTCGTCCACGCTGATCACCGCCGAGGCCATCGAAGGTGCGAAGCAGCTGAAGGTGATCGGCCGCGCCGGTGCCGGCGTCGACACCATCGACGTCGATGCCGCCACCGCCAAGGGCATCGCGGTGATGAACGCGCCCGACGGCAACACGCTTGCCGCCGCAGAACACGCGATTTCGCTGCTGTTTTCGTTGGCACGTCACGTGCCGAAGGCCGATGCCGGCATGAAGGCAGGGCTGTGGCCGAAAGCCGGTCTCACCGGTTTCGAACTGGAAGGCAAACGCCTCGGCGTGATCGGCCTGGGCCGCATCGGCAGCACCGTCGCGCGCAAGGCGCAGGGCATCGGCATGGACGTAGCCGCGTTCGATCCGTTCCTGCCGGCCTCGGCCGCAGGCAAGGGCAGCGTCGCGCTGAAAACGCTCGATGAGTTGCTGGCCTGGGCTGACATCATCACCCTGCACATCCCGCGCACCAAGGACACCACCAACCTCATCGGCGAAGCGCAGATGCGCACGATGAAAAAGGGTGCGTATCTGGTCAACGCCGCGCGCGGCGGCCTGGTCGATGAAGACGCGCTGCTGCGTCTGCTCGACGAAGGCCATCTGGCCGGCGCCGCGCTCGACACCTTCGCCACCGAACCGCTGCAGGCCGATTCGCCGCTGCGTGCGCATCCGAAGCTGATCCTCACCCCGCATCTCGGTGCCTCCACCAGTGAGGCGCAGCAGGCAGTCAGCACGATTCTCGCGAAACAAATTATCGATTTCGCCGCAACCGGTGCGGTTGCCGGCTGCGTCAATCTGCCGCCGCTCACCGCCGAAGCCGCGCGCGAAGTCGGGCCATGGATGCCGCTGATGTCGTCGCTCGGACGTCTGGCCGTACGCCTGGTGCGCGCGCCGACGCGCCTGGAAATCACCTACGCCGGCCGCACCGAAGCGCTCGACACCCGTCCACTGACGCGCCTGCTGGTTGCCGCATTGCTGGGCACGTCGTCAGGTCGCGTCACACCCGTCAACGCATTGCAGGAAGCAGCTTCGCGTGGGCTCACGGTTGCCGAAACCGTCGGCGGCGATGGCGATGGTTTCGACCGATTGTTGAGAGTCCGTGTGGTCGGTGAGAACGGCGCAGGTAACAGCCGCACCCGCGAGATCGAAGCAACCCTGCATCGTGGCCCGCGCGTGGTGCGCCTGGACGGCGTCGAGATCGAATTCGATCCGCTCGCCCATGTGCTGCTGATGCGCAACGAAGACCGCCCCGGCATGATCGGTCAGGTCGGTTCGCAGCTCGGTGCGGCCGGCGTGAACATCATCAACTTCGCGCTGGGTGCCGCCGGCGGTGGTCAGGCACGCGCCGCGATCACCGTCGACAAGCCTTTGACTGACGTACAGATCTCGGTATTGAAAGCAGTGCCGGGCGTGCTGTCGATCCAGCAGGTCTGATCGAAAAGATTCGTCGAATATCTGAACCTGCCTGTCATCCCGAACCGAAGGTGAGGGACCCGCTTTTTTCAATCGATCAGAATCGAAAGCTGGTCCCTCGCCTAGGCCTCGGGATGACACTTTGTTATCGAAGTAACCTCAGGCCAATTCTGGGATTCCGCGCGCAAGCAAGGCGTGCAGGCAGTATGTCAAGCGCATCAGCGCTTGATCAGGCTCCCGAATCTCGAATCGAATACTCACGCGCTGCAACACTACACGCTGGATAACCAACATGAAAATCCTCCTCGCACGCCACGGTGAAACGCCGTGGAACGCCGAAGGCCGCTACCAGGGTCAGGAAGACATCCCGCTCTCGCCCGTCGGCGAAGCGCAGGCGCGCGCACTCGGTGCGCGGCTGGCCGACGTGCGCATCGATCGCGCCGTCGCCTCGCCTCTGGTGCGCGCGAAAACCACCGCTGAATTCGCGCTTGGCGATGAGCGCAAGACGCAGCTAGTCACCGATCCGGGGTTGATGGAAATCGCCCACGGCAGTTGGGAAGGCCTGCTTGCCAGCGAAATCCGCGACCGTGACGGCGAACGCCTGCAGGCGTGGCGCGATGCTCCCGACACCGTGTTGATGCCCGGCCCCGGCGGCGAATCGCTGCAGATGGTGTTCGACCGTGCATGGCCGGCATTCGCGCGCGCTGCCGAAGGTCTCGGCGACGACGACACCCTGCTGGTGGTTGCGCACGATGCCGTCAACCGCGTGCTGTTATGCCGTCTGCTGGGCATTCCATTCGCGAAACTGTGGACGTTCCGCCAGGCGCCGACCACGTTGAACCTGCTCGAAGGCCCGCGCGTCGAAGCGCTGGAGATCGTCCGCCTCAACGACTGCGTGCATCACACCGCGCTGTTCGGCGAGGCG
>JANLSB010000787.1:0-4520 GCA_031362125.1 Lysobacterales bacterium
TATCCGCGATGCGATTCCGTTCCCGCGCGCGCCGGGGCATGCGGAATTCTGATGCTTCGCCTTTGCAGGAGCGGCGGGAGTCGCGATCAAAACTTCTTCCGATACTGTACGTATTCCGTCGCGGCTCCCGCCGCTCTCACAGTCGAGATCGTCCGCCCATCATGATCCTGTTCTTCGCTCTGGTCTTCGTTGCACTGGCGATCGCCGGTGCGACCGCGTTCGTGATCTTCTGGCCGCTGACGCTGGTGCACATGCGCGATCGCCAGCCGGCCATGCGCGCGCTGCTGTCTTCGCCGGTATTCATCCATCCCGCCACGCTGTGGTGGCTGCTCGACGGCGGCTACCGTACCGCCAAGGACCGCAATCTCGACGGTCTCGCGACCCCCGCACGGCTGTCGCTGATGACGATACTGTTCGGCCTGTTCATGGCCGGCATTCTCTGGCTGTGGTCGGTGGCCTATCCATGAATCTCAACGACGATATGCCTGTTGATGGCGTGCTTATTGACGGTATGTACGAGTCGTGGTGGCTCGCGACCCTCGGACGCACGATCGTGTGGGCGCGGCTGCGAATCCGCGAAGCCGGCACCGCCGAGGTCTTCGACAGCGACGGCAACACCCTCGCCTACGACAGCGAAGACACTGCACGCGCCGCATTGATGGACGCGGAGTTCATCACGTTCGATGGCCTGGACGAGGAAGATGCGCTGGAACGCGGCTTCTCGCTGACCGAGATCGCACCGCCACAGGCCGAACACGACGATCAGCTGCGCGAACGGATGATCCAGACGCTGGGCAAAGCCGTTTCCCGCTAGTAAGCACTATGTACCTGCCCTCCGCCTTCGCAGAAACCGATCTCAACGCGCTCGACGCGCTGATCGATGCGCATCCGTTCGTCACCCTGATCAGTAGCGATGCCTACGGCGCGGCTTTCGTCAGTCATTTGCCGGTGCTGTACCGCCGCGACGGCGATGCGGTGCTGATCGAAGGCCACTGGGCGCGGCCGAATCCACAGGCACGCCACCTTGGCGAGATCCTGATGATCGTGCACGGCCCAAATGCGTACGTGTCGCCGGGCGTGTATCCGGACAAGGAGACCGCTGCGCGCGTACCGACCTGGAACTATGCGGTCGCGCATCTGCATGGTCGCCTCGACGTCTACGAAGACGAAGCCGCACTCGGCAACCTCGTCGACCGCCTCAGCCGGCACTTCGAGGCCACCGTCGGCAGCGACTGGCGGTTCGAGATGGGCCGCAAAGATCACCGCAGCCAGCTGCGCGGGATCGTCGGTTTCCGCTTCGCCCCGACCCGCATCGATCTGAAATTCAAGCTCAACCAGAATCATCCGCCCGCAAACCGGCGCGCGGTCCGTGAAGACATGGCCGCCCGCAACGATGCCGGCGCCGAAGCCGTTGCCGCGCTCATGCACTTCGGCGATGCTGGCCACAGCGACTGAGCCGCACAGGACACCCACACGATGGATCTGAACCTCAACGGCAAACACGCGCTGGTCTGCGGCGCTTCCGAAGGCATCGGTCGTGCCACCGCGCAGGAATTGGCCCTGCTCGGCGCGGATGTCACGGTATTGGCGCGACGCGCCGAAGCGCTACAGACCGTCGTCGACGGATTGCAGCGGTCAGGAACACAGCGCCATGGCTTCATCGTCGCTGACGTGTCCGACACGGTCGGACTGCGTACGGCAATCGGCGCCCTGGTCGCCGCGCGCCCGGTGCATATTCTGGTCAACAACACCGCCGGACCTGCGGGTGGCCCTGCGAGTGGCGCTACCGAGGAAGCCTTGCTCGATACCTTCCGCAGGCATCTTCTGGCAAACCATGCGCTGGTGCAGGCCGCCCTGCCGGGCATGCGGGCCGCGCACTGGGGCCGGATAGTCAACGTGATCTCGACCTCGGTGCGCGAGCCCATCCCGAACCTCGGCGTGTCCAACACCATCCGCGGCGCAGTCGCGAGCTGGGCCAAGACCCTGTCACGGGAGCTGGCGGCCGACGGCATCACCGTCAACAACGTCCTGCCCGGCTATACCGAAACCGCACGTCTGGCCCAGATTCTGCGCGACCGTGCTCTGGCCAGCGGCCAGCATGAGGACGCAGTGGCTGCCGGTATGCGTCAGACCGTGCCGGCCGGGCGCTTCGCCCAGCCAAGGGAAGTGGCGGCAGCGATCGCCTTCCTCTGCGCCCCGGCCGCCGGCTACATCAATGGCGTCAGTCTGGCCGTGGATGGCGGACGGATGCAGTCGATCTGAAGCAGCCTGAATGCAGCCGTCGCATGGCCGATGAATCCGGGAATGCAGCATCGGCCGTCGCCCCCCTTGAGTTGGCGCACGCGGCGGCTATGCTGTCGTCGACGCAATCTGGCACAAGCACCCATGTCCCCCGACGAACGCCGACTGGCGCAGCGCCACGAATACGACTGTCTGGTACTGATCGCACGAGGGTCCGAGGGCTTCCTCGGCCATATCGACAACGTCTCGGCCTCCGGCTGCTGCACAACCCGTCCACATGATTGGTCGTTGGCCAATGGTTCCGACGTGCGGCTCTATCTGATGATCGACGAACGCCATGTCTTCAGCACGCAGGCACGGGTAGTGTGGGCCAGCCCCCAGTTCGTCGGTTTCGAGTATCTTGAACCGCAGCCGCTGCCGATCTGATCGTTGTCGTCTCCACGCGCCGCAGTCATGCGTCCGGAGCCCATCCGTTCACACAGTTCGCAGATGCCGGTTGCCTGATCGGCGCCACTACGGCAGCCTATGGCGCTGACCAATGCTACGACGCACAGCTTTTGGTCGGACCCATCCTCGCCACTGTCTGGAACGCGTACGCATGGAAGGAATACAGCTGAAAGAACGCCGCTTCGGGGATCGGGTACCGTTCGCCATGCAGGTCCTGATCCAGCACAGCGATCATGCGTGGGTTGCCGATGTGCTTGATCTGTCCGAAGGCGGCTGCGGCATTTTTCGACCTGCTGGATGCCTGTTGCGGGAAGGCAATGTCGCACAGCTGTATTTCTTCGAAGGTGCGGGTCGGGCGGTGCCGGTCTCCGCGCGGATCGCGCGCGTTACCGAACGCCACATCGGCTTCGAGTACCACGAGCCGCAGACGATTCCGCCGTCGCCCGTCTGATCCGATGCCCGAAGGCCCCGAAATCCGCCGCGCCGCAGACCGCCTCGCCGCTGCTGTCCTCGGAGACCCGCTGCGTGCGGCCTGGTTCGCCTTCACGGCGCTGAAACCCTTTGAATCGGAATTGATCGGCCGGCGGATCGAAGCCGTCGTCCCGCATGGCAAGGCCCTGCTGACCCGTTTCGACCACGGCTGGACGCTCTACAGCCACAACCAGCTGTATGGCGTATGGAAGATCGCCGCCACCGGCGAGCGCCCGGACACCAACCGCACGCTGCGGGTGGCGCTGGAAACCGAACGCAGCGCGATCCTGCTGTATTCGGCCTCCGAGATCGAAATGTGGCGCAGCGACGACATCCACCGCCACCCATTCCTGATGAAACTCGGGCCGGATGTACTCGACCAGGGACTCGAGGCTGCGACCGTGGCCAAACGTCTGCAAGACCCGCGTTTCCGCGGTCGCGCCCTGGGCGCCCTGCTGCTGGATCAGGCGTTTCTCGCCGGCATGGGCAACTATCTTCGTTCGGAGGTGCTGTTCGCCGCCGGCCTACTGCCGGAACGGAAACCCGCCGATCTCACGCCCGCGCAGATTCGTTCACTTGCGCGCGAGCTGCTGGCGATTCCGCGCCGCAGCTACGCAACGCGCGGTATCGAGCGCGCCAACGGCATGCGCGATGACTATCTGACCGATACGCCGGAGGGCTTCCGCTTTCTGGTCTTCGATCGCGAGGGCGAACCTTGCCCGCAATGCGGCGGCCGCATCGTCCGCCAGGAGACGGGGTCGCGCAGGCTGTATCTGTGTCCGCGATGTCAACGCTGACCCAGCGCTCATGCCCGAATGGGGCATGCTCGAACTGGGCGCGGAAGGCTGCGGCCGGTAAGCTTGCGCGATGCGAACCTTCCACCATGTGATTGCAGGCAGCGAGCGGCCGTCACACAGCGGGCGTCAGCTTGATGTCTACGACCCCGCCAACGGCCATGCGTACGCACAGGTCGCCGCCGGCGATGCCAGCGATGCGGCTGACGCGATCGACGCAGCGCAGGCCGCGTTCCCGGCATGGTCGGCGCTGCCGTCGACCGAGCGCTCGCGCTGGCTGGAGCGGTTGGCCGATGCGATGGAAGCGCGGCTCGACGATTTCGCCCACGCCGAGGCCCTCGACGGCGGCAAGCCCTATGCCTTGGCGCGCGATGCCGAAATTCCGCGCGCGATCGCCAATCTGCGCTTCTTCGCGCACGCCGCGACCCAGTTCGCCAGCGAATCGCATCACGGCCAGGCCGGCCTGAACTACACCCTGCGTCAGCCGCTGGGTGTGGTCGCCACCATCTCACCGTGGAATCTGCCGCTGTATCTGTTTACCTGGAAGATCGCACCGGCGCTGGCCGC
>JANLSB010000800.1:0-4523 GCA_031362125.1 Lysobacterales bacterium
GTTTGATCCAGGTCTTGATCAGCGTTTCGACCTGCGCTGGCGCGCAGTCGACGGCAGGTTTGGACTGGATCAGCGCGGCCAAACCGGCCACATGCGGCGACGACATCGACGTACCGCTGTAGTACACGTAGTTGTCGGCACCGGGGACGGTGGTACCGTCATTCAGGGTAGAAGCAATCTGCACACCCGGTGCGGACACATCCACGCCCGCGCCGAAGTTGGAGAAGCTGGCCTTCACGCCGGCGGAGTCGGTTGCACCGACCACGATCAGGCCATTACCGGTGCAACTCGCCGGATTGAATCCGGAGACATTGGCATTGCTGTTGCCACCGGCGACAACCACCGTGGTGCCGCGGCTGATGGCGCCATTGATCGCCGTCTGCATGACCGAACCGGCGCAGGAGCCGCCGCCGCCCAGGCTCATGTTGATCACCGAAGCCTTGTTGGCACCGACTGCAGGTACGCCGGCGACGGTACCGCCCGAGGCCCAGGTGACCGCATCGGCGATATCGGCAAGCGTGCCACCGCAACGGCCGAGTGCACGCACCGCCAGCACTTTGGCGTTGAAGGCCATACCGGCCACGCCAGCGGTGTTATTGGTCACGGCAGCGACCGTACCGGCCACATGGGTACCGTGCCAACTGGAGTTGCTGGCCGGAGAACCGGGAAAACACTGCCCAACCGTCACCCAGTCGCCTGGATCGAGGGCGCTGGCGTCGCGGCCACCGCCGTCGTTGGCGCTGAAGCTACTGCTGATGAAATCGTAGCCGTTGATGATGTTGGCGTTCAGATCGACGTGCGGTCTGTAACCGGTATCGATCACTGCGACGATCGTGCCCGCGCCGAGAAAGCCGAGATTCCAGGCCTGATCGGCATTGCTGCCGCCGACGCCGCTCTGGAAACCGTACTGCAGATTGAAAAAAGTGTCGTTGGGGGTCAGGGTCGGATACAGACGGACATTCGGTTCGATGAATGCGACATCCGGATCAGCCGCGATCTGGCGCATCAGCGTTTCGGCTTCGACGCGATCCAACTGGCGACTGGCCTGGACCAGCTCAGAACCGATGCCGAGCGTACGTTCGTGCTTGAGGGTGAGCGGTTTGGCGCGACCGAATGCGGTCGCTGCGGCCTGATCGAGCGAACGCTGCTGCGCCGCGACGCTGAGTTTGCTTGCGCTGCCTTGTCGATAGGTGACGATGAAGCCGTCGACGGGTTCATTGTTGCTCAGACCGCTGATCTCGACGCGGCCCGCAGCCAGCGCGGTACCGGAAAGGAAAACAGCCGACACAGCGAGTACGAGCGCACGGCGGCGCAGACGCGAGTTCTTCGATGACATTGTGAAATCTCCATATTTCAATGAAATGCCGCGGATGCGGCAGGGATGTCCTGTTCCCTGAGCGACCTGCCCCCAAAACCCTACAAGGGAGCCCGGGCCGGACATGATGCAGGCATGTTCCATGCCTGTGTCGCACGTTGCCGTGCTGCGGTCCCGACGTCAATACGAACATGCAATCAATCATGAAAAATTGCGTGACGGCGATCTACGGATAGAAAAAAACAATCCAGAAAAGTCATGACTACCGCACAGCGATACCGACTATCCGCGCTGCGACGGCAGTCCGCAACGCGAGCACGCATGCGTTTTCCTGATGCATCGCCGGACAGGCATGCGCAGTGGCGCACCATGCGCCACCATCGTGGAGAATCCAGCCAGCCGTCGAACGATATCAACGCTGCCGTACAAAAGCATCGCGCGATTTGTGACATGCGACGGCGGCATTACGGAATCTTCACGTTTCCAAAGTGCAACGCAGTGACAGGGCGAACCCCGCATACGGCGAAGCACGATCAGGACGTCATTCGCTCCCAGAAACTCTTCACACCATCGATGAACGTGGTGGAACGTGGGGAATGCCGGCGCGCACTTTCGCCCACGAACGTTTCCTCGAACTGCCTGAGCAATTCGCGCTGCCGCTGAGTCAGATTGACCGGTGTTTCCACCACGACGCGGCAATAGAGGTCACCGGTGCTGCGACTGCGCACCGATTTGACGCCTTTCTCTCGCAGCCGGAAGACTTTGCCGGTCTGGGTCTCCGCGGGCACGCGGATTTCCGCTTCGCCGCCCAATGTGGGCACGCGGATGGTGTCCCCGAGCGCTGCTTGCGAAAAGCGGATCGGCACTTCGCAGTGGAGATCATCGCCATCGCGCTGGAAAATAGCATGTTCGCGCACCCGGATTTCGACATACAGGTCGCCCGCTGGCGCGCCCGCTGGGCCAGCTTCGCCTTCGCCGCTCAAACGGATGCGGTCGCCGTTGTCCACGCCCGACGGAATCTTCACCGACAGGACTTTCTCTTCTTCGACCCGACCGGCACCGTGGCAGGATTTGCATGGATTGCTCAGTTTCTGCCCACGTCCGCCGCAGGTGGGGCACGGTTGCTGCATCGAGAAGATGCCGCGTTGGAACCGCACCTGACCGCGCCCTTGGCAGGTGGCACAGGTTTCCACCTTGCCATCCTCCGAACCGCTGCCCTTGCATGGCCCGCAGCCAACCATCGTCGGAATCTCGATACGCTTATCGACACCCGCGACAGCATCTTCGAGATCGAGTTCGATCACATAGCCGATATCGGCACCACGCCTCGGGGCACGCGTGCCGCCACCACCACCGCCGAAAATATTGCCGAAAATATCGCCGAAAATATCGTTGATGTCGGCCTGACTTTGACCGCCACCGCCACCGCCACCCGTGCCGTGCTCGAATGCCGCATGCCCATGCGCATCGTAGGCGCGGCGCTTGTTGGCATCGGACAGCATTTCGTAGGCTTCCTTCGCTTCCTTGAACGCGGCCTCGGCCCCCGCGTCATCGGGATTGCGGTCAGGATGATGCTTCATCGCAAGTCGACGGTAAGCCTTCTTCAGCTCATCCTCGCTGGCGTTGCGGGCAACACCCAGGACTTCGTAATAGTCTCGTTTACTCATTCCGACAGCACTCGTTCAATCCGTCGATCCGGGACCAGCCACATGATCGAGACGATGGCAAAAAGAAAACCCGCGATCCACGGCTGGACAAAGGCCAGCGGAATCGCGAAGGCATACAGTACCAGCGACAGCACGCCCTTGCGGTCTCTGCCGATGGCGCGCCCGAGGGTCGAATCTTCGCGGCCGTCGGTGACGATGATGACGCGGCTCAGAATGAAATATGCCACGCCGGCCATCAGCATATTGAAGCCGTACAGGGCAGTGGGCAGCGACGCGAAATGATTTTCGCCCATCCAGCCGGTCGTGAACGGAATCAGCGACAGCCAGAAGAGCAGATGCAGATTCGCCCAGAGCACGGCGGCGGACACGCGCCCGGCCGCGTGCAGCAGGTGATGATGGTTGTTCCAGTAGATGCCAACGAACACGAAACTCATGACATAGCTCAGGAACACGGGCCACAGCTTCAACAGCTGGCCGATCTCAGAGCCATGCGGGACTTTCAGTTCCAGCACCATGATGGTGATGATGATCGCGATCACGCCATCGCTGAACGCTTCGAGCCTGCCTTTTCCCATCCGCTTCGCCTCCCCAGACGGCGAACGCCCGTGACCGGGCGTTCGCTTGCTTTCACTCGATGTCGACGCGGCATCAAGCCTGCTTGCTGTCGTCCTTCACCTCGGTGAATTCGGCGTCGACGACATCATCGTTTTTGGCCGAAGAAGATGCGTCTGGACCGGCATCGCCGCCGGGTGCCTGACCAGCATTGGTGGCAGCCATCAGCGACTGCAGCACTTCTTCAAGTGCCTTGGACTTGGCCTCGATCTGGGCCTTGTCGTCGCCCTTCATCGCGGTCTCGACCTCGGCGATCGCACCCTCGGCGCGGCCTATCAGTTCGCCCGGCAGTTTGTCGCCGTTGTCCTTGATCGCACTGCGTGTGGCGTGGATCAGCGCATCGGCCTGATTGCGGGCCTGCACCAGCTCGTGGAACTTCTTGTCGTCTTCGCGATGCGCCTCGGCGTCCTGCACCATGCGCTGGATCTCGTCGTCCGACAGGCCCGAGCCGGCCTTGATCTCCACCTTCTGTTCCTTGCCGTTCTTCTTGTCTTTCGCCGATACGTGCAGGATGCCGTTGGCGTCGATGTCGAAGGTGACCTCGATCTGGGGCACACCGCGCGGCGCGGCTTCGATGCCAGCCAGGTCGAATCGCGCCAGTGACTTGTTGTAGACGGCCTGGGCACGTTCGCCCTGCAGCACGTGCACAGTCACCGCGCTCTGGTTGTCGGCGGCGGTCGAATAGGTCTGGGTGGCCTTGGTCGGAATGGTCGTGTTCTTTTCGATGACCTTGTTGAATTCGCCGCCCATCACTTCGATGCCCAGCGACAGCGGGGTCACGTCGAGCAGCAGCACGTCCTTGACGTCGCCGGCCAGCACGCCGCCCTGGATCGCGGCGCCGATGGCGACTGCCTCATCGGGGTTCACGTCCTTGCGCGGTTCTTTGCCGAAGAATTCGGTGACCGCGGTCTGCACCTTCGGCATGCGGG
>JANLSB010000841.1:0-2736 GCA_031362125.1 Lysobacterales bacterium
TGGTTGCGGTGATGTCGCCCTGCACCTTGAGCAGTGGAATCTCGAACCAGAAAGTCGAGCCTTGGCCTGCATCGGATTCAACACCGATGCGGCCGCCCATCAGATCGATGATGCGCTTGGAGATCGCCAACCCCAGGCCGGTACCGCCGTACAGCCGGGTGGTAGAGGTATCGGCCTGGCTGAAGGCCTGGAAGAGCCGGTCCTGTGCCGCCAGCGGGATACCGATGCCGGTGTCCCGCACCTCAAAGCGCAGCTGGTGCTGGGCACTGGTTTCGCCGATCTTGCGCACGTTCATCGCGATGCTGCCGCGCTCGGTGAACTTGACCGCATTGCTGATCAGATTGGACAACACCTGACGCAGACGCACCGGGTCGCCGCGCACAGGCAGGCGTACGGACGGGTCGATCTGCAGACTCAGGCGCAGGCCCTTGCTTTGCGCAGGGCGGTCCATCAGCTGGATCACTGATTCCAGCGTTTCGCGCAGGTTGAACGTGGTCGATTCAAGCTGGAGCTTGGAGGCTTCCAACTTCGAGTAGTCGAGGATGTCGTCGACGATTCGCAACATCTGCTGCGACGACAGGAAGGCGGTATGTACCATCTCGGCCTGGTCGGCCGGCAGTTTGTTGTGCATCAGCAGGTCGAGCATAGGCACGATGCCGTTGAGCGGCGTGCGGATCTCGTGGCTCATCGTGGCCAGAAATTCGCCTTTGGCCATTACTGCCGATTCCGCATCCTGTTTGGCTTGACGCAGTTGTTGCTCCAACTGGTTGCGGCGCTGCAGTTCGCGCTGCAGCTCGCTGCGTTCGGCATCGCTGCGTTCGGCGATCTCGGCGGCCTCGCCCATATGTTGTTCGTAATGACGTGACGCGTAGGCGAGGAAACCGACGATAGTGGCAGTGATTGCAGCCAGCATCAGGGCGATCAGCCGCCAGGGCCCCGCCACGACGGCGACATCGAGCACCAGCGCGAGAGTGGCACCGATTGAGGTGGCCAGCGCCAGCCAGCGGAAGGTCAGCAGCGAGGGCTTCGGCTCGTTCAAGATCGGAATACCTGCGTTGAGAACGGTGTTCTGCACCCGGTCCGCCGTGGACCGCAGTGCCCTTGGCCGCTGGCGGCCGTGTCGCGATCATGCCGCACCAGGCGCCAGCTTTACCAGCACGCCCCGCGAGCGCTGCCTAAAGCAGCGAATGCTGGAAGTCGAAATCCATCGCATCCGCCGCGCGCTGAACAAGATCGCCCTGGATGAAATCGATCCCGCTCAGCCACAAAGTCGCCGCAGTCTGGGGATCCTCCACATGCTGACCGATCACCTGGAGGCCGAGCAAGTGCGCACGTTCGATCACCAGACGCATCTCGTCCTGGACCGCCTGCTGGTCGATCTTGCCGCTGTAGTGCGGGGACAACCGGACGTAGCTCAGAGGCAGCTGCGACAGCAGCGCCTCGGCTTCGGCATTGGACCGATATTGGCCCAAACACAGTCTGACCCCGGCGCCCACCATGCGCTGGCAGAATTCGCGCAGCAGCACCGAATGCACCAGCGCGTCGCCAAGACGTACGTCGACGACCAGCTGCTTGCCCTCGATCCCGAGGTCGCTCAGTGAAGTGAGCAGCCATTGGGCGTACCCGTCCTGGCCAAGACTGCGCGGGGCTTGCGGTACGAACAGCCGCGCCGATTTGCCACCTCGTTGATGCTGCCCGAGGATCGCGATTGCCTGGGTCATCACCCGGCGGTCGATCTCGTGCATCAAGCCTGCACGTTCTGCCAACGGCACGATTTCAGCCGCGGTATGCAACTGCCCGCTGCCATCGCGCAGTCGGACCAGGGTCTGGTACTGCACATGGTCGCCACCGACCACCGAGACGATCGGCTGGAAAGCGAGCTCCAAACGCTCGTTCTTCAACGCATCCTGCAACTGGGCGAGCAGGTTCGCGGCGTGTTCCGAGACTGCGTCGGACGGCAGCCGGTACGCGGCGATCGCAGTCGGTTCGCTTCGTGCCAGCCGCAGCGCTTCTTCGGCAGCGCCGAGCGCGGCGCCGGCATCCTTGAAATTGTGCGCCAGATCGACGTAGCCCACGCAGGCGCGCAGCCGGACGTTGTCGTTGTTGATTGTAAGGTTCTGGCCGATGAAGACGTCGCGTAGCTGTCGTGCCCAGACCGCGTGGCGGTCGGGCGGCAAACCCGGCCAATACACCACGAAGGTATTGTCGTTGAGCCGCGAGGCCTGATGTTCGCCGGCGACTGCGGCGATCAGACGCCCGGCCTCGGTGAGGATCGCATCGAGCGCGGCATAACCATAGTGTTCGCGCAGCGCCGATGTGCCTTCGATCACGACGAAATGCACAGCGCCCACGCTTTGCTGCGGGAACGCCAGCGCCAACTGCTGCAGCATGAAGGTGCGGGTGAGCAGGCCGGTAGACGGGTGCCGACGCACTTCCTGCTCGCGCTGTTGCTTGAGCGCGCGCGCGCGGCGCACACGGTTCTGCACTGCTGCGATGAGATGCCGTGGCCGTACCGGCTTGCTCAGATAGTCGTCGGCGCCGCTGTCGAGCACTTCGAGATGGCTTTCGGGATCGGTGTCGCCGGTCAGGAACACGACCGGGATATGCGCATAGGCGGCATGACTGCGGATCTGCGCGGTAAGCTCAGTGCCGCTCATGCCCGGCATGTGCAGGTCCATCAGCACCAGATCCGGGTGGAACCGGTCGAGGGCGGCCATGGTTTCAGTGGCCACCTGC
>JANLSB010000029.1:0-1988 GCA_031362125.1 Lysobacterales bacterium
ACAGACGCCGCGAAAACACATGCCGGGGACGTAGCGATCGATCATTGGCATGATCGCGTCGAGCACCTCGTCTACCAGACGCCGAAACACCGGATCGGACTGCACGATCAGCAGCGACATCCAGGCGTGCGCATCGGCGATCCCGGACAGGGTCTCGGCCGCGCTGCGCCGGTTCGGATGCAGGGTCGGCGCATCGCCGAACGGGCTGCCCGCGCCGGCTTCGTCGCTGTGGGTGCGGACGAGCTTGCGCGCTTCCAGCCGTTGGCCGAGTTCGACGAGCGCATCGATGTTCAACAGCGGATGGCCGCAGAGCTGGTGGGTCACCGCA
Organism: Lysobacterales bacterium; assembly: GCA_031362125.1. Taxonomy (GTDB): domain Bacteria; phylum Pseudomonadota; class Gammaproteobacteria; order Xanthomonadales; family Xanthomonadaceae; genus Lysobacter_I. The sequence goes on from JANLSB010000029.1 coordinate 329, forward strand.
GAGATGGCCCAGGGCGCGAATGCGGGGGCGTCGATGATGCTGGAGCGGTCGGTCGTGGTCATGCCTGCAAAACCTTCTGGTACGATTGGCGCATGGGGCTGAATGTATGGGAATAATCGATTTTTCGGAGCGCGTCGCGCGCAATGCGTGGCGGATTCCCGTGGTCGGCAGTGTGCTCGCCGCCGACTACGCGCGGGCCTTCGCGAAGATGCCGCCGAACCGCTTCCGCGGCGTCCATGCCAGCTTCGCAGAAGCCGAAGCGGCCATCCCCAAAGGCAAGCGCGTGGGCTACGACCACGACGCGCTCGCCGGAATGTACCGCGACCGGATCCAGAAGGCCTGTCAAAGCGATTACGCGGTGCTGTTCTGGTTGCGCGATCTGCTCGACGAACACACCCGGCTGTTCGACTTCGGCGGCCACATCGGCGTCAGCTACTACGGCTGGAAACACTATCTGCACTACCCGTCCGGCATGCGCTGGCGGGTCTGCGACGTGCAGGCGATCATCCGCGAAGGCGAGACGCTGGCGCGCGAACAGGGCGCGGAAGGATTGTGCTTCACCGACGATCTCGCCACCGGCAACGACACCACCATCTTCATGGCCGCCGGCTCGCTGCAATATGTCGACATGAGCGTGGCCGAGATTCTGGCGAAGATGGGCGCACGCCCGAAACATCTGCTGATCAACAAGATGCCGCTGTACGACGGCGAGACCTTCGTCACCGTGCAATCCACCGGCCGCGCCTTCCATCCGTACCGGATCAGCAACCGCGACGATTTCGTCGCGGGCATCACTTCGCTCGGTTATCGCGCGGTCGACGACTGGACCAATCGCGAAACCTCGTGCCGCATCCCGCACGCGCGCGGGCGCGACATCGACGCCTACAGCGGGTATTACTTCACCCGCGATTGACGGTTCGATCGCCATTCGATCGAACATCCGCAGCGGCGACAGGCTCGAAGGTCGACAGCACCGGCAGGCGGGGTCATCGACCAGCCTACCTGCTGGATTCAAGCAGACATTCGGACCCGTCGGCACCCGCTCATCACGACGCCCGACGCTTTCCGAACCGCGAGAACAAACGCCCGAACAAACCGCTGGGAGGCGTCTCCTCGATCACCGACACAGACGTCGTTGATCGCAGCGCCTCGCCCGTCGTGCCCGTGCCTGCCAGCGCATCGCATTCCGCCGCGATCTGCCCCAGCGTCTGGAACACGAACGCGCGCGGGCTGAGATCCACGCCGCGACGCGCATGCAGTATCGCGACCGCGCGCATGATCAGCAGCGAATGGCCGCCCAGATCGAGGAAATTGTCCTGCACCCCGATGGTCTGCACCCCGAGCAGTTCGCGCCAGATGTCGGCGAGCAGCCGTTCGCTCGATGTCGACGGTGCCTGCGACGTCAATGATTTGACGGGCGCCGCAGTGGAGACGACCGGCGGCAATGCATTGCGGTCGACCTTGCCGTTGGGCGTGGTCGGCACCTGCGCGATCTCGATCCATGCGGTCGGCAGCATGTAGTCGGGCAGCTCGCTGCGCAGATGCGCGCGCAGCGCAGCGCCATCGACGCCCGCACCCGCGCGCGGCACCACATACGCCGCGAGGATCGCGTCCTCGCTGCTGCGCGCCGCCGCGACGACGACCACCTGCGCGACATCGG
>JANLSB010000077.1:0-6240 GCA_031362125.1 Lysobacterales bacterium
CGGCGGCGAGAATGAGATGCCGCGCACCGGCAAAGGCGACCCGAGGCGGCAGAGCCGGATCGAGTTCAACCTCACGCCAACGCAGTGCAACCAGCACAAAGGCGACCAGGTCAGCTGCTGCGGCTTCGACATGGGTCGCGACGCTGGTCAGCGTCGCGACCGGACCATCAGCCCTTGCGGACACCTCGACCGGCACCTCACCGACGCTGGTTTCGAACCTCAGCGAAGCTTCTCCCACGCTATCAAACAAGGCGATCGCGCTGGCAATCGTGGCGTGGCCGCAGAACGGCACTTCCGCGCGCGGACTGAAATAGCGCACTCGATAGCGGCCTGGACCAACCATCGTCAGAAACGCCGTTTCCGAATATCCAACCTCGGCCGCAATCGCCTGCATCCGCGCGTCGCCCAGCCCGTCGGCATCGAGCATTACCCCCGCGGGATTGCCGCCATGGGGAGCATCGGTGAAAGCGGCGTAGCGCAGCAGCTTCGGCATTGCGGTTCCTGTCGATTGGGACATCTGCGGACCATTATGGTTTCCGCCAGCATGGCCACAAGCGCATACTTTGTAAGCCAGACACAAATTTCGTTTGAGGCTCGTATGACGATCCGACCCGAACTGCTGCCAGCCCTGGCTGCATTCGAAGCCGCCGCCCGGCACCAGAACTTCGCCCATGCCGCCGAGGAGCTGCACCTCACCGCCAGCGCAGTCAGCCATCACGTGCGGAAGCTCGAGCATCGGATCGGCGTGGCGCTATTCCAGCGACATGCGCGCGGGGTCACGCTCACTGCGGAAGGCAGGCTTCTTGCCGACGCCGCCGGCAGCGCGCTTTCGGACCTCGATGGCGTCCTGCGCGGCCTGCACGTCGGCCGCGACGATCTCGACCGGGTCCGCATCACCACCCTGCACTCGCTGATCTACACCTGGCTGCTGTCGCGTCTGCCCGACCTGGCAGTGCACCATCCGCAGCTGCGGCTGGTGTTCGACAGCGGCATCGGCCTGACCCGTTTCGATGACGGCGGCCCCGACCTCGGCATCCGCCACGGGCCCGGACACTGGCCCGGTCTCACCGCGCACCATGTCATGGACGATGCCCTGTTTCCGATGGCCACCGCCGACATCGCCAAGCGCGTGACCACGCCCGCCGATATCGCCCGGCTGCCGCTGGTGTCCGATCTCGCCCGTCAGGGCTGGCACGACTGGTTCCGCGCCGCCGACGTGCATGGCGCGCAGCTCGACGTGCGCCACACCTTCAGCGACAGCACCGACGCTCTGGAAGCCGCCGCGCTCGGGCTGGGCGCCGCGCTGGCGCGCGAGAAGGTCGCGAAACCCTGGCTCGACGACGGCCGCCTGCATCGTTTGCCCGGACCGCTGCTGCAGACGCGCTGGAGTTACTACATTGTGTACCCGTCGCATCGCCGCCTGCGCCCGGCAGCGCAGTTGTTCGTCGACTGGCTGCTGGCGATCAGCGCTTCGGAACGCGGGTCGAAGTCGGCATCGCGGACCGGCGATAATGCACGGCCCTTGGCCGCAGGCGCCCGATGACCGCCCAATCCAACGCCACCCGCACCGCATGGCTGCAGATCCATTTCTGCGTGGTGCTGTGGGGCTTCACCGCGATCATCGGCAAACTCATCACTCTGCCGGCGCTGCCGCTGGTGTGGTGGCGAATGCTGCTGGTCGTCGCGCTGCTGATCCTGCTGCCGCGAGTGTGGCGCGGACTGCGGGGGATGTCCGCACGCCTGCGCTGGAGCTACGCGGGCATCGGCGCACTGGTCGCGCTGCATTGGCTCACCTTCTACGCCTCGATCAAGCTTTCCAACGCCTCGGTCGGCGCCACCTGCATGGCGCTGGCCACGGTATTCACGGCCCTGATCGAACCGGCGCTGACCGGCAAACGACTGTCGAAGCGCGAGGTCGGGCTGGGTATCGCGGTGCTGCCGGGTGTGGCCCTGGTCGCAGGCGGCGTGCCCGGCGACATGCTGATCGGCGTCGTGGTCGGGACGATCTCGGCGCTGTTCGTTGCATGCTTCAGCTCGCTCAACAAACGCCTGGTCGAACACAGCGACGCGCTGTCGGTCACCGCTTTGGAAATGGCCGCCGGCGTGGCGACGATGACCCTTCTCGCGCCGCTGTCGGGGCTGCTTTCGCCGGCCTTCGGCGGCGACCCGTTCGTATTGCCCGATCTGCGCGACGGCCTGTACCTGCTCGCGCTGGCAGTGGCCTGCACGCTGGTGCCGTTCGCGCTGTCGCTGATGGCGCTGAGGCATCTCAGCGCATTCGGCTCGCAGTTGGCGATCAATCTGGAACCGGTCTATGCGATCGCGCTGGCAATCCTCCTCTTGGGCGAACAGCACGAGCTCACGCCGAAGTTCTACCTCGGCGTCGCAATCATCCTCGTCGTGGTGCTGGTGTACCCGCTGCTGGTGCGGCCACGGAAGATCGAGCACCCTGAAATCCTCGCCACCGGCGAATCCAGGGTCATCGGCGAATGAATGACTGAACGGGCGGCCGGATACGCCGCCGCTGTGGCAGTCTAGTCACCCCGCTCCCCCGGCCGACAGCAGCCCCGCATGTATCTGGAGTACTACGGCCTCGAACAGGCGCCGTTCTCGATCACGCCCGACCCGCATTACGTGTTCCTCAGTGAACACCACCGGGACGCGCTGGCGCATTTGCTGTACGGCATCCGTCAGGGCGGCGGCGGTGGTTTCGTGCAGCTCACCGGCGAGGTCGGCACCGGCAAGACCACGCTCAGCAGGCTGCTGCTGAACCAGTTGCCGGAGAACACCCACGCCGCGCTGGTACTGAACCCGCGGCTGGAGCCTGCAGAACTGCTGCAGACCGTCTGCGAAGAGCTGCGCCTGCCCGTTGGCGGCAGAATCAGCGTGCCCACCAGCGCCACGCCGGGCACGGGCGCTGGCAAGCGAAAAAGCCGGGCCGCTGCACCGAAGCCGCCCGGCGGCAAGGCGATGTTCGATGCGCTCAGCGCCTATCTGCTGGAGGCCTACGCGAAAGGCGACAAGGTGGTACTGATCATCGACGAGGCGCAGAACCTGTCGCCCGAAGCGCTGGAACAGGTGCGGCTGCTGACCAATCTCGAAACCGAAACCCAGAAGCTGCTGCAGATCATCCTGATCGGCCAGCCGGAACTGCGCGAGACCCTCGCCCGTCCGGAACTGCGCCAGCTCGCGCAGCGCATCACCGCCCGCTATCACCTGCGCCCGCTCGATCTGGCCGGCACCACCGCCTATCTGCGCCACCGGCTCAGCACTGCCGGCGCGGCCCGCTTCCCGTTCTCGACCGATGCGGTGCGCCGCGTGTATCAGCGCAGCGGCGGTGTGCCGCGCCTGATCAATGTGATCGCCGAACGCGCGCTGCTGGGTGGTTACGCGCACGACCTGCTGACCATCGATGCGAAAACCGTCGACCGCGCCGCGGATGAAGCGTTGGCGCCTTCGGCGCAGGCCAGCACCGAACGCCATCACATGCCGCTGGTGATCGCAGGGTTGCTGGTCTTCGCCGTGGCGGCCATCGCGTTCGCATTGTCACGTAGTACCCCGGCCGATGCGCCGACGCGTCGCGAAGCGAACGATTCGCCTGCCGCCACGATGCCCGCGCCTGTCGCAACGGCCGCATTGCCCTCGCCTGCGCTCGATGGCGATTCATTGCTGAGACGCGTGCGGGCTTCATCACCGATATCGCCGCGCGAGTGGCAATCGCTCGTGGCAATCTGGAAAGCACCGGCCGCAGTGCGCAAAATCGCGCCCGATGCCTGCCTGCCGGTACCCACGCCCGGTTGGCGCTGCCTGCGCAGCCGTGCGAGTCTCGATCAGCTGCTGCGCTTCGACCGTCCGGTGCTGCTGCGTCTACGCGCCGAACCGCAGGCAGTCTGGGCATCGCTGCTCGGTGCCGACGCGGAGCGCGTACGCGTGTCGCTGGACGGCGTGGCGCTCGAAATCGACCGGGTCGCGCTGGCCGGCGTGTGGAACGGCGAATACCTCGTGATCTGGCCCGCGCCGGATGCGCTTGAAAGCAAATACGCAGCGGGCGATGTCGCGGCCATCGAATGGGTCAAGCGTCATCTGCAATCGGATGGCGCCAACACCAGCGATCTCGCCGCCGGGTTGCGCGCATTCCAGGCGCGTCACGGTCTGCGCAGCGATGGCATCCTCGGCCCGGACACCCTGTTCGCACTGTCGAGTCGCGATCGCGGCCCGCATCTCTCCGCATCGAAGGAGTGATCGATGTCTTTCATCCTCGATGCCCTGCGCAAATCCGAAACCGCCCGCCGCCGCAGCGAAGCGCCCGACCTGTTCACGTCGATGCCGAATGCTGTCGAGGCTGTGCCTGCGCGCACGCAGTGGCCGATGCTGGCAGTCGGTGGCGTCGGCGTGCTGTCGTTGATCGCCGCGCTGTGGCTGTTCACGCAGCGTGAGCCATCACCAACGACCGCCGATACCGGTACAGTATCGACGGCTCCAGCTGCGAGCGCAGACGCGATCGAAACGACTGACCCAGCATCGCCTGCGGCCACCTCCGCGACTCCCGAACCGGTACCGAACACCGCGCCGGCCGCGCCAGTCGCGCCACCACCGCCAATCCAATCGCGCGTTTCGCCCCCGGCAGTTGTCCAAGTCGCACCGCCGCCCGCGCCTGTCATCGCGAATCCTCGCGACCTGCCCCCGCCACCGCAAACCAACGCGCAGCAACTTCCGGCACCAGCGCCCACTGGCGACCGGATTGTTTCACTGGCCGATCTCGACGCCGGAACACGGAATCAATTGCCGCCGCTGAAACTCAGCATGCATCTGTGGAACGAAGCACCATCGCAGCGTTTCTTGATTCTCGACGGACAACGCCTGAAGGAAGGCGATCTGCTCGGCGAGGTCGTGATCGAACGGATCACCCGCGATGGCGCGGTGCTGTCGTGGCGCGGCAGTCGGTTGAAGATCGAGCTCAGATAAAGCTCAGACGAGATCATCGCAGTCGTAGCTGCGCATCAGATCGGGCAGGGTTTTGCCGGATTCATCGCGGAATCGTTCCTCCATCGCCTCGATCTTCACGATCCGGTCGACGCGGAAATTGCGGAAGTCCCCGCGCGACTCGCACCACGCCGCCAACGTCCAGACGTTGCCCCAGAAGAAACAGCCCAGTGGTCGCACCATGCGCGTGCTGGCCTTGTCCTTCAGATCGAGATAGTCGATCCGAAGTTTGGTCTTGCGGTCAATGGCGTGTCGCAGTTGTTCGAGGCGCTCGCGCGTAGCGTGATCGGGACCGACCGGCAGTGCGTACACCGAAAGGCTTTCCGCAGCAGCGCGCTCGACCGTTGGCAACACTGCGAGAATTTTCGCCAGCGCATCCTCCGCATGTCGCGCAAGCCCGGTGTCGCTGCGTGGCTGCGCGACCCGCACGCAAGCCACCAGCGCCTGCGCTTCCTGGGTCGTGAACATCAGCGGCGGCAGATCGAAACCGCGACGCATGCGATAGCCAACGCCGGCCTCGCCTTCGATCGGCACGCCCTGCGCCAGCAGCGCGGCGACATCGCGATAGACCGAACGCTGCGAGACTTCGAGACGATCGGCCAGATACGCGGCCGTCGTGAGCCGACGGCTGCGGATGAGTTGCACGATCTGGAACAGACGGTCGGCGCGGCGCATGGCGTCAGGCTTGGCAGCGTTGGTCGGAGACGACGCATGCTGACATGCCCGCAGCAGACATGCTCAGGCCAGCGCGTGCAGCCCGACGCGGTTGCCTTCGCTGTCGGCGATATGCGCGAAACACCCCATGCCTTCGGGCAGTTCCGTGCGCGGCAGCGTCACTGTGCCGCCCGCGACTTCCACGCGGGCAAGCGCCGCATCCAGCGAAGGTTCGGCGTTGAGGTAGACGACTGCACCATCCAGCGATGGCTGCAGACCGTTGGCGCTGGAGAAAAGACAACCGCCGACGCCGGGTTTTTCGTAAGGAAACACCGCAAGAGTCGTCATCGGTCCCGCTTGCTCGCGTCGCAGAGATGTATCGAGTACGGATTCGTAAAAACGCTGCGCGCGATCCAGGTCGCGAACCGGAATCTCGAACCAATGGACGGCGTTGTGTCGGGCGTGTTGCATGCGGCCTCCCCGGGCTGCGTAACGGAAGTCCGCATGCTGCATGCGGGCTGCTGACAACGCTGTGTCAGCAGCCTCGCAGAAGAATCATTCGCCCATGTAACAGCAGTTGAGTTTGTTGCCATCGAGGTCGCG
>JANLSB010000122.1:0-10618 GCA_031362125.1 Lysobacterales bacterium
CTGGAAACGCCGAACACCAAGCGCGAGATGATCTATCTCAGCGAACTGTTGCGCTCGAAGGAATACGACAAGTCGCCGAGCCCGCTCACGCTGGCGCTGGGCAAGGACATCGCCGGGCGGCCGACCGTCGCCGATCTCGCGCGCATGCCGCATCTGCTGGTCGCAGGTACCACCGGCTCTGGCAAATCGGTGGCGGTCAACGCGATGGTCCTGTCGCTGCTCTACAAAGCCAGCGCGAAAGAGCTGCGGATGCTGATGATCGACCCGAAGATGCTGGAGCTCAGCGTCTACCAGGGCATTCCGCATCTGCTCGCACCGGTCGTCACCGACATGAAGGAGGCCGCGAATGGCCTGCGCTGGTGCGTGGCCGAAATGGAGCGCCGCTACAAACTGATGAGCGCGGTCGGTGTGCGCAATCTCGCCGGCTTCAACAAAAAGGTGAAGGACGCGCAGGACGCCGGCCAGCCGCTGCTGGACCCGCTGTTCCGCCCGAATCCGGAACTGCAGGAAGCGCCGCCAGCATTGGAGCCGATGCCGTTCATCGTCATCTTCATCGACGAATTCGCCGACATGATGATGATCGTCGGCAAGAAGGTCGAAGAACTCATCGCACGCCTGGCGCAGAAGGCGCGCGCCGCCGGCATCCATCTGATCCTTGCCACCCAGCGTCCGTCGGTAGATGTCATCACGGGGCTGATCAAGGCCAACATCCCGACCCGCATCGCGTTCCAGGTATCGAGCAAGATCGACTCGCGCACGATCCTCGACCAATCCGGCGCGGAAACGCTGCTCGGCCACGGCGACATGCTGTATCTGCCGCCGGGCACGGCGCTTCCCGAGCGCGTGCATGGCGCGTTCGTCAGCGACGAGGAAGTACATCGGGTGGTCGAACACCTCAGGCAGACCGGTGGCGCGCCCGATTACGTCGAAGGCGTGCTCGAGGAAGTACAGACGATGGGCGACGGTGTGGTCGTTGGTCCGACGGGCCTGCCCGAAAGCGGCGGCGGTGGCGGGGATGAAAGCGATCCGCTGTACGACGAAGCGGTGAAGATCGTCACCGAAAGCCGCCGCGCGTCGATTTCAGGCGTGCAACGCCGGCTCAAGATCGGTTACAACCGCGCCGCGCGGCTGGTCGAGGCGATGGAGGCTGCGGGCGTGGTCTCGCCGCCGGAGCACAATGGTGACCGCACCGTGCTTGCACCGCCTCCGCCGAGGTGAAGCAGCCTTGTTGCGGCGAATCGTCGTTCAGTATCTGCCGTTCAGACTCCCGCCATCGTTCATCGAGCCCCACGCCGTGATCTCCAAGCTTCGTTCAGCCGCTTTCATTTTTCTTTTCGCCAGCACGCTAGCCCATGCAGGCGGACGCGAGTCGCTCGATGCCTTCACCAAAAGGCTGAAGGGCCTCGACGGCCAGTTCAGCCAGCAGGTGTTCGACACGAAGGGCAAACGCAAGGAAAGTTCGTCGGGGCGGGTCGCGCTGTCGGCGCCACGGCTGTTCCGCTGGGAATACCTCAAACCCTATCCACAGCTGATCGTCGCCGACGGCAAGAAAGTCTGGGTGTACGACACCGATCTCAAGCAGGTCAGCGTGCGTCCGCAGGGTGCCGGGGAGCAGAACAGTCCGCTCGCTGCGTTGATCGACCCGCAGCGTCTCGATCGTGATTTCAACGTCAAGGACGCCGGCAGCGGGGAGGGGCTCGAATGGCTCGAACTGACGCCGAAGCAGGACGAAGGCGCGGGTTTCCAGAATGCGAGGCTCGGCTTCGACAAGCGCGGTCTTGCGCGCATGCAGATCCTTGATGCGCTGGGCCAGCGCACCGACATCCGTTTCACCGGCTGGAAACGCAATCCGGCGTTCGCGCTGCAGACCTTCAAGTTCACACCACCGAAGGGCGTCGATGTGGTCGGCGCCGAATGATGACGACCGATACCGGTCCGCGCCCGGTTGCTTTATCCGTTGATCGCGACATGACACTGCACCCCGACATGCGGCATCGCAGCTTCAGACGCTGCGGTTGCCTGGTTCTGATGGCTGCATCCTTTGCGATGTCGACGGTCTGGGCTGCGGGTCCGAAGCCGGCGCCCCCGGCCACTGCCGCGAAGGATGCGCTGGCGCGCGAACGCGAGACGCTCGACGGCGTGGTCGCGGCGTCGCTGGTTGGCGCTTTGTCCGAACAGCTCGGCGATCGGCCGGTGAAGATCAAGCTCAAGCATGTCGACGTACAGGTCACCAGCCTGCGCGACCGTATGGTCAGCGGCCAGGGCGAGCTGCAGATCGACACCGCCCAGGATTGGATCGGATTCCGCTTCAGCACGCTGTACGACGCGATCTTCGAAAGTGCGGGCTATCCCGAGCTGAGCATCGGCACCGTCGGTCCGGGCGGGCGCACCTTGCCCAACGACTCGAAACTGGTGCGCGAACTGGACGACCGGGTGGTGGCCATGCTCGGCGAGGAGTTCGGCTACCAGCGGGTGCGGCTGCAGTTGGACCGGATCGATACGATCGAAGCCGGTATCCGCTACCTGCGCATCGACGCCAGCGGCATCGCCGATTTCGGCCTCGACGGCGCCGCGCCTACTCGGGTCGAAGCCCTCTACGATCGCAAGGACAATGTGTGGCTGCGGGTCACCTATGTACTGCAACCTGCGCCAGCCGCTGGCCGCGCGCCGGACATCTCGCCTCGTGGCGGCAGCTGATCGCGAGAACAACCGGAGCCGGTTCCGGCTCCGGTTGCAATCAGTACGCGGATCAGAAAAAGCCGCAGGTGTCGGTCAGGGCGCCACCGGAGGAATCAATGCCGCCGTTGGTGTCCCACGCCAGATCGATGCCGGATCCGGTTCCCTTGACAGTGACGTTCGCACGCGCGCTACCGGTAAATGTGTGCGTGCACTTGGTTTCCGAGATCGCTTTGCCCGAGCGGCCGGTCGTGCCGGTCGAATGCTTGTTGCCGCAGGTCGCGCTGTATCCGAGCGTGCCTGATGCACTGGACTGATTGCTGTAACCGTACATCGCCGGGTTGCAGCTCGAGTTGCAGGTGATCCCCGTCTGTTGCCCCGCGAGATACTTCGATACCAGCGTCATGCCGAATAGGTTCTTGTAGTTGACGGTACGTGCGCCCCAGGTCAACGACCGGCCGATGATATTGAGGTTGCTGGCCAGTCTGCAGACGGCCTGGGTGCTCACCTCGCCTATCGGCGCCGGTGCCTGTTCCTGGATTCTTGGCCCGTAGCCTTCCGCTTTCGCGATCCGATAATTGTTGACGATCGAGTCGATGAATTCGATCTGCGGGTCGTAGATCACGCAATGATCCTGCGCGGCCCAGCACATTTCGAGTGCGCGATGGGTCCGGGCTTGGCCATCAACCGTCACCTGCACTGCGAGCGTGCGGTAGGTACCTCTGGAAACCGGCAGACCGACCACGTCGAAGCCTTCGACGCCAGCGTCCAGTTCGGCCCGATTCACCGAAAAGACGGGGGAGAACCTCGGATTCATGATCCGGTTGGACCGGGTTTCCTGGAACCCGAGCTGATAGCTTGGCGTACCGACCACCTGGCCGAAGGACTTTCCTTCGAGTTTGCGCAGGGGACCTGTAGAAACGGTCCGCACGTCGAAACTTGTCCGTTGGCCGGACGCCACGGCGAAATCGCGATAGATCCCTTCCGCATAGCTGGAATCGCCGACCGGTGCCGCTTGAAGCGAGGACACGCCGGCGAGGACCGTCATGAGACCGATCGCCGTGGCCGAAAAGATGAAAAATGACTTCATGGTGCACACTCCTGTGTCATATCCATTGAGTGCCCCATGTCTCCTCCTGATCCATGGAGCGGCAGACTGCCTGATCCGGCAGTGTTGTGCAGTACGCAGGATCCATCCCTGTCCCGATCATGTTCCGATTCCGGCAATGGGTAAAGCCGCTGCGATGCATGCGCCGGGCAAACGCGATGATCATCACAAATCCAATCGATTTTTTCGATCCAGAGCCGTCAGTTGGGAACGAAAATCGCCCGGCGTTCGGTGCGCATACGTGCGGCTTGGGCGGCAGGGTCGCTAACGCTAAGCGATAATCAAGAGATGAAACCAGAAGATCGTGATGCACTGCGCCCACTCGCCGAGAGGATGCGCCCACACGCCCTCGACGACATGGTCGGTCAGCGCCGGCTGCTGGCGCCCGGCACAGCGCTGCGCCAGTCGGTCGAAACCGGGCACGTGCATTCGATGATCCTGTGGGGGCCGCCCGGTTGCGGCAAGACCACGCTCGCGCTGCTTCTGGCCCAGTATGCCGACGCCGAATTCAAGGCGATTTCGGCCGTGCTGTCCGGCCTCCCCGAAGTGCGTGTGGTCCTGGCCGAAGCGGCAAATCGCTTTGCCGATGGCCGGCGCACGGTCCTGTTCGTGGATGAGGTGCATCGCTTCAACAAGACCCAGCAGGACGCGTTCCTGCCGCACATCGAACGCGGGACGATCCTGTTCGTCGGCGCGACCACCGAAAATCCGTCGTTCGAGCTCAACTCGGCGCTGCTGTCGCGTTGTCGCGTGCACGTGATGGAAGCGGTGGCCGCCGACGATATCGCCATCACGCTGCAGCGCGCGTTGGTCGACGAGGCACATGGGCTCGGTGGTCGTGGCCTTAGCATCGCCCCGGAACAATTGCAGTTGATCGCAACGGCCGCCGACGGCGATGTCCGTCGCGGGTTGACGCTGCTGGAAATCGCCTCCGAGCTTGCCGATGAAGGCGAGACAGGCGGTGCGGCAGGCACGATCACCGACGCGATCCTCGAACAGGTGCTGGCGGACCGCACCCGCCGCTTCGACAAGGGGGGCGAGCAGTTCTACGATCAGATTTCGGCGTTGCACAAGTCGGTGCGCAGCTCCAACCCGGATGCGGCGCTGTACTGGTTGGCTCGGATGCTCGATGGTGGCTGCGACCCGATCTATCTCGCCAGGCGCATGACCCGGATGGCGGTGGAGGACATCGGCCTGGCCGACCCGCGCGCGCTGCAGATGGCGATCGACGCCTGGGACACCTTCGACCGTCTCGGCAGCCCCGAGGGCGATCTCGCGCTGGCACAGCTGGTGATCTACCTCGCAAGCACAGCCAAATCCAACGCCGCCTACAAAGCCTTCGGCGCGGCCAAACGCGATGTCGTCGAATACGGCACTCAGCAGGTGCCGCTGCATTTGCGCAATGCGCCGACCAAGCTGATGAAGCAGATCGGCTACGGCAAGGACTACCGCTACGACCACGATGCGGAGGGCGGGGTGGCGCTTGAGCAGACCGGATTCCCCGACGCCATGGGCGAGCGGGTCTACTACCAGCCCGTCGAGCGTGGCCTGGAACTCAAGCTCAAGGACAAGCTCGATCGATTGCGCGCGGACCGCATCAAGGCGCAGCGCGAAAAGCCGAGTCCGGGGGTTTACGATAAGTGATAAATAACTTCAACAATGATCTTTAAACAAATGAAATCAAGAGACAATATTGATTTTTTGCATCGGCGTTTCTGCTGATGGTCGCGCTGTGGTGGCAGCAACTGCTGCTGGTGGCGATGGGCGGCGCGCTCGGTGCGGTGGGGCGCTTCTGGCTGGGCGGCGTGCTGCTGCGGCATGTCGGCAGCGGTTTCCCGTGGGGTACGCTCACGGTCAATCTGATCGGTTCGTTCGCGGCCGGGTTCCTCGCGATCTGGCTGGAAGGCCGAGGCCCGGCAGCGCTGTACTGGCGCGCGTTCCTGATTGTTGGTGTGCTCGGCGCGCTGACCACGTATTCGGCGCTGATGTTGGAATGTCTGCTGTACGCCAGATCACAGCGCAGCGGGCTCATGCTCGGGTATCTCGTGATCACGCTGTTGAGCGGCCTGACGCTGGTCTGGCTCGGTGCCCGGGTCGCCTCGGGGCTCAGAGTTTCCTGACATCCCAGTGCGGCGTTTTCCCGCAGCACAGGTGGTGACAACCCGGCAGACGGGTCACTGCCCGGCCCCTATCGTGGACTTCTCGCCACGCAAGACTTTCGCCGGGGACACGCCCATGCTGCTGCACGGTTCATTTCGAGTGATTACGTTCGCGTTCATCGCGATCGGTCTGCTGCATGCGGCACAGGCCAGTGCGCAGGAGATTCATACCTGCATCGATGCCAACAGCGGGAAGAGTTTCCAGAACATGCCCTGCGCCCCTGAGCAGCACACCGTATCGGTGCGCCGTTACGAGCCGAAGTCGGAAGACCCGACACTCGCTGCACGCACCGCTGCGATCCAACAGGAAATGGACCGTCGCAATCATCCCGGCAGCAAGGCCACGGTTGTTCGTAACGTCTCCAGCCGGCGCGCGGGCCCGACGCCCTGTCAAACGGCCAAGGCAAAACGTGAAACCACACTGAAGCGGGTCGGGTTGAAACGTACCTTCGATCTCCTCAGTCGACTCGATTCGGAGGTGTGGGAAGTGTGCAAGGGGTTTTGAGGCTCGGATATCGCGATGCCGGCGAGGGCATTCAACCAGTGGAAATGAAAAGCCCAGCGGAATAAGTCAGCGGTTGCAGCCGCTGGGGTAGCATGGCCCACATGGCCCGTATCGAAGACAACCCGCAGGACATCGAGGCGCTCGAACGCGCGTACGCGCTGCTCGAATCCCCGTCGATCGGAGCCAAACAGACCCAGGTCGTGGGCAAGCCGCTGGAATCTGCGCATGCCGCCCTACCGCAGAGCGCCGGCCGTCGCGTGCATTCGGCGGTACAGGGGGCCCTGTCGAAGTCGGTGCGCGTGGCACTCACCAGTTTGCGCGATGCCCCCAGCACTTCGGCATCGACACGCTCGCATACCTTGATGTCGGCGGCCAGTGGTGCGGCGGGCGGCTTCTTCGGTTTCACCGGATTACTGGTCGAGCTGCCGGTGACCACCACCATCATGCTGCGTTCGATCGCCGATATCGCACGCAGCGAAGGGTTTTCACTGCAGGACCCGACGGTCGCACAGGATTGCGTTGCGGTCTTCGCGCTGGGCGGTCCTGGCCGCGACGACGACGCTTCTGAAACCGGCTACTACGCCACGCGTGCGATGTTGAACGAAGTGCTGAAACAGGCGACGGCGGCATTGACCAAGAACGCGGCGGTCAACGCCGGCCAGCATGGAGCCTCAACGGTGGCGGCGGGCAGGGCAGGCACTTGGTTGGCCAAGCTGATCGAAACCGTGGCATCGCGCTTCGGCGTGGTCGTCACCCACAAGTTCGCTGCACAGCTGGTGCCGGTGATCGGCGCGGCCAGTGGGGCAGCCGTCAACACCCTGTTCATCAGGCACTATCAGGACATGGCACGCGGACATTTCATCATCCGGCGGCTGGAGCTGGACTACGGCAATCAAGCCGTACACGCCGCGTATGCGGGGATGAAGTATCGCCCCGAGACACGTCGCCTCGGCGCGCCGGTCTAGCAGGTTGCTGAAAAACCTCCCTCCAGGAGGTTTTTCAGCACGCACGTCCGGCACATGTCCGGACGCGCTCACGGCGAATCAATCGCTTACGCGCTTGTTTCGCCGGCGCAGCCATCCATGGCTGCGTTAACAGGCCACTGAAAACCTGCTGTCGCAGGTATTTCAGCAGCCTGCTAGGGCCTGTTAGCGCTATTTGGAAATGCCAGCGTCAGTCCGCTGCCGAATGTCCGGGTCGAGCCGTCGAGCGGATCGACGAACGCCAGCGAGCGTGCCAGCAGCTTGAGCGGGCGCTCCAGATCGTCCGGGGTCTGATCGACAAGCTGGGGATACAGTGGATCGTTCTGGATCGGTGCGCCGAGCGCGGCCATCTGCACACGCAGCTGATGTTTTCTTCCCGTGACCGGCGCCAGCCCATAGCGCCAGGCGTCTTCACTGCGTTCGAGAACATCGATGCGGGTGAATGCATTCGGCTCGCCATCGACTTGTCGGGTCAGAAAGAAGGGATCGCCGCGCACCAGCCGGCTCCGGCATTCCAGCGGGAAGCTTGCCAACGGCAGCGGCGGCGCGATCGCCTCATAGCGCTTCTCGACCACATGGGTACGGAACAGCGCCTGATACTGCGCGCGCGTCGCAGGATTCGACGAGAACAACATGACACCCGCTGTCAGTCGGTCCAGCCGGTGCAATGGGACGATCCAGCGGCTGTCGAAGCTGCCGGCAAAGCGCCGTACCAGACGTGCCAGCAAGGTCTCGGTCACATAGCCGCCACTGGGAATCACCGGCAGGAAGTGCGGCTTGTCGACCACGATCAGGTGCTCATCGATGTGAATGATGGTTTCCTGGGCCTGCAACGGCAGCTCGGTCTGCACCTCGCGGTAGTAGTAGATCTCGGCGCCGACCTTGTGCGATGCATGCTCGCCCAACGGCGAGCCACTGTTGTCCAGAACCCGGCCGCGGGCAAAACGGTCCCGCCATGTTTCGCGGCCGATGGCCGGGAAGTGGGCACAGAGCGCATCAAGGACCGTGGCCCATGGACCAGGCTGCAATTGAAAGCGGCTTGCTGCAAGCCCGTGCACAGCCGGAGGCGTATCAGCGCTCAATCTTCAATTTCGCATAATGCATATTATGTCAGAAGGCATGTTGCTGCTCAGGTCGCCAGGTTGATCCAGGTCGCCTTCACTTCCGTGTACTTCTCGAAGGCATGCAGCGACTTGTCGCGACCATTGCCGGACTGCTTGTAGCCTCCGAACGGTGCGGTCATGTCGCCGCCGTCCCAGTAGTTCACCCAGACGCTGCCTGCCCGGAGTTTACGGGCGACGCGATGGGCGCGGCCGATGTCGCGGGTCCACACGCCGGCGGCCAAGCCATAGTCGCTGTCGTTGGCCATGCGCAGCGCATCGGCTTCGTTGTCGAAGGCGATCACCGACAGCACAGGGCCGAAGATTTCCTCGCGGGCGATGGTGTGGCTGTGTTCGACGCCGTCGAACACGGTCGGTTCGATGTAACAACCGCCAGCCACCACCTCGGCGCGCTTTCCGCCCAGCAACAATCGGCCGCCGTCCGCCTGGCCCTTGGCGATGTAGTCCAGCACCCGCGCAGTCTGGCCTTCGTCGACCATCGCGCCCATCGGCGCACCAGGCTCCAGCGGGTGCCGCGGGTGCATGGCTTTGCCCGCTTCGACCACGGCGGCGACGAACGCATCTTTGATCGAACGCTCGACCAGCAGCCGCGACGCGGCGGTGCAGACCTCGCCCTGGTTGTAGAAGATGCCGCTCGCAGCGGCTTTCGCCGCCTCGGCCAGATCCGGGGCGTCGGCGAAGACGAGGTTCGGACTTTTTCCACCGCATTCCATGTAGGCACGCTTCATGTTCGAACGGCCTGCGCACTGCATCAGATGCTTGCCGATGGCCGTGGAGCCGGTGAACACCAGCCCATCGACATCCATGTGCAGCGCCAGCGGCTCGCCGGCGCCTTTGCCGAAGCCCGGCACGACGTTGAGCACGCCGGCAGGAATTCCCGCCTCCATCGCGATCTCGGCCAGCCGGATCGCAGTCAGCGGCGACTTCTCGGACGGCTTCAGCACCACTGAATTGCCGGTCGCCAAGGCCGGCGCGATCTTCCACGCGGCCATCAGCATCGGGAAGTTCCACGGCACGATCACCCCGACCACACCCAGCGGCTCGCGAGTGATCAGGCCAAGCTCATCGGGCCCGGTCGAAGCCACTTCGCCGTAGACCTTGTCCAGCGCTTCGCCGGTCCAGGCCATGCAGCGGATGGTCGCGCCCACGTCCACGGCGCGTGCATCGCTGACCGGCTTGCCCATGTCCAAGGCTTCGAGCAGCGCCAGTTCATCTCCATATTTTTCAATCAGTTGTGAAAACTTGATGAGAACCTTCTTTCGATGCGTGGGCTTGGTATTCGCCCAGATCCCAGCCTCAAAAGTGCGCCGTGCGGCCAGCACCGCGCGTTCAATGTCTTCACTTTCGCCCTCAGCGACTTTGCCCAGCACCCGACCGTCGATCGGACTGATGCAGTCGAAGGTCTTGCCGCTGGCAGCGTCGGCATAGCGCCCATCGATGAAGGCCTGGGTTCGGATCTGGAGGCTGTCGGCAAGCGTCTGCCAGCTGTCGCGGGTATGGGGGGGCATGAAAGGCTCCTGCAGGCTCAGAACGTGGCGGGCGTATTGGCACTGACGAGGATCGCTTCCTCGTCGCCGACGTTGCGGAAACGGTGGGGGATACGACTTTCGAAGTAATAGGCCTCGCCCGGGCCGAGGACGCGGACACGGTCGCCGACCGTGACTTCGATCTGGCCCTGGACGATCACGCCGCCCTCCTCGCCCTCATGCGCCAGCATGCTCTCGCCGGTGTCCGTGCCCGGTGGCATGATTTCGCGGAGGATGCACATCTGCCGCTGCGGCCGGCGCTGGCCGACCAGGAAATAATGAATGTCGTTGTTGCCCACGTCGGGCTGTTCGCCACGTTCGTAGAAAGGGTTGTCGATCGGGCCGGCATCGAGGTCCATGGTGAAGAAGTCGGCCAATGAGATCGGGATCCCGTCCAGCACTTTCTTCAGTGAACTGACAGAGGGGCTGACCTTGTTCTGTTCGATCAGGGAAATGGTGCTGTTGGTGACGCCGACCCGTTTCGCCCGCGCGCGCTGGGTCAGGCCTGTGGTGGTGGGGTCGAGGTGCAGGCGAGCACCG
>JANLSB010000172.1:0-7083 GCA_031362125.1 Lysobacterales bacterium
CCCACGTGATCGCAATGCTCGTGTGTTCGAGGACATCATTGTGAACATCAAGAACATTGGCTTGAAGAAGCCGGTCACGGTCACGCCCCGGCACGATCTCGAAGAAGGCAAGCAATACTTGCTGATCTGTGGCGAGGGACGACTGAAGGCATTCAAGTCGCTGGGTGAAACGCATATTCCCGCGCTGGTGGTCGCGGTCAACGATGAAGACGCCTTCATCATGAGTCTGACAGAGAACATTGCCCGCCGCGCCTATCGCCCGCTGGAACTACTGGCGGGGATCGAGCAGTTGAACCGGCAGGGCTACGATAAGAAGGTCATCGCCCAGAAAACAGGCCTGTGCCTGGACTACGTCAAGGGCATCCTGCTCCTGTTGCAAAAGGGTGAGGAACGATTGTTGGTCGCGGTTGAATCTGGACGCGTACCGCTCAATGTGGCCATTACCATCGCGGGTGTCGGCACCGACGACAAAGCGGTGCAGGCAGCACTGCAAGATGCTTATGAAAGCGGGGATCTGCGTGGTGGTCAGTTGATGCAAGCTCGTCGCGTGCTGGAGCGGCGTAGCACCTTTGGCAAATCGCTTGGCCGCCGACAGGTGCGCAGGGACACGGGCGTGACCTCGTCCAGTCTGGTGCGCCATTACCAGCACGAAGTGGAACGCCAGCGATTGATGATCAAGAAGGCTGAATTCGCGCAACAGCGTCTGTTGTTCGTCGTCGAGGCACTACGCCAACTGCTCGGCGACGAACACCTCACCAATCTGCTGCGTGCCGAAAGCCTGGATAACATGCCGAAGTATCTGGCGGATCGCGTGTGGGCCGCAGGTCACACCGCATGAGCCGAGAGCGCAAAACGACTGAAACGAAACTGCCGGGGCTGGGGTTCCTCTTCCAGCCGTTGACTGTCGCGCTCGATCATATTTTACCTTCCTGCAAAGCGCCTGAAGGCATATTCCATTCGCGAAAATTCAAGCAGATCGTGACATCGATTGAGGCAGTCGGACTGATCGAGCCGCTGAGCATAGGAAAAGCCGAGAAGACGACGGGGCATCACGTTCTTCTGGACGGACATATCCGAGTGCTGGCGCTGCTGCAACTTGGATACACCGACGCACCGTGCCTGATCGCCACCGACGACGAAAGCTACACCTACAACAACCGGCTTAACCGCATCTCCACTATTCAGGAGCATGTCATGCTCCGCCGCTGTGTGATCGAACACCACGTCGCGCCAGAACGGCTGGCCAAGGCCTTGAACGTGGATGTCAGCTCCATCCTCAAAAAGGTCAATCTGCTCGACGGCGTATGCGCTGAGGCGGCGGAGATGCTCAAGGATCAGCATTTCTCGCCCAATCTGAGCAGTGTCCTGCGCAAGCTCAAACCGATCCGGCAGATCGAATGTGTGGAACTGATGCTGGCCGCCAACAACATCACGTCCGCCTACGCCGAAGCATTGGCCGCAGCAACGCCACCACATCTACTGGTCAGCGGAAAGCGGCCGCCGAAGATGCGGGGCATCACCGCAGAACAGATGGCTAAGATGGAACGCGAAATGGGCAATCTGCAAGGACAATTCAAGCTGGTCGAACAATCCTACGGGCAGGACGTGCTCAATCTGGTCTTGGCCAAGGGCTATCTGGCCAAGCTGCTCGAAAACAAAGCGGTGTCGCGCTTTTTATTGAAACACCAACCGGATGTGCTGGCCGAATTCGAGAGTATCGTTCAGACCACGTCGCTGGATCACAAGTGAATGCGACGGCCCGGCAATACGACCGAGACGTCATCCCTTGAGCCGCTGTCCGTGCCCGGTGTGGAGGAGGACGGCGACGAAATCTCAATGGCCGCGCACCGTAACGCGCCCGAACCCGATCCGGCATGCCTGTATGGCCTGATCGGTGAGGTCGCACGCACGGGCAGCGAGGACACGGAAACCAACGCCTGCGCAATTGCCGCGAATTTCATGGCGTACCTGTCCTGCGCGGTCGGACGCGGCGTGTACCTGCCCATCGGCAACACTTGGCATCACCCGCGTCTGTTCTGTTTGCATATCGGGCGCTCGGGTCGAGGCCGCAAAGGCGATGCGGTGTCGCTGGTGCTGCGTATCGATCAGGCACTGCGAGAACAAGGCGAGGCATTCGCACCGCAGATTCACCGGGGTGGCCTGTCCAGCCGTGAAGGACTCGTGGCACTGATGCACGATGGGTATCGGCAAGGTGGGCATGATGTTCCCGCAATCGCGGACAAGCGGCTGTGGGTGGTCGAATCCGAGTTCGCCAACGTGTTGCATCAAAGCCGGCGTGATGGCAACACGCTGTCCTCGGCGTTGCGAGATTGTTGGGATGGCATCGATCTCAAGCCCGCCACCAAGACGAACCGGCTCTATGCCAGCCAGCCGCACGTCTGTCTGAGCGGTGCGATCTCGCCGGGCGAGCTGAACGGATTGATGAGCGCCCGCGAGCTTACCAACGGCTTCGCCAACCGCTTTCTGATGATCTGGGCCGAGCGTTCGCGAATGTTGCCGTTTCCCAAGGAGACACCGCAGGCGACAGTCGAATATCTGGCGCGCAGGACGTTGGTGGTACTGGACTTCGTTCGCGCCAATCACCACGATCTGCGCGACCACCTTCGGATGGAACTGTCGGCACAGGCCCAATGGCGCTACGCCCAGCTCTACCGGGGGGAGCTGAACGACGAACTCGGCGACAGCGTCATCGGCGGGCTGCTGGAACGCCGCGCCCCGATGCTGTTGCGGATGGCCATGTTGCTGGCGTTGATAGACCTGCAAACCCGGATCGACATGCAACACATTGATGCCGCGATGGCATGGATTCGCCATGCCACGGCCTCTGTCCGACATGTCTTCGTCAGTGCCGCCGGGGAAGTGAAGTTGGCGCAAATGCGTGAACGACCCAACCGGGTGCTGGCTTTCCTGCATGGACGTGGTCAAGCCACGCGGAGCCAGATCAGTGCGGAGTGCTTCCGAGGGAAGGCGAGCAAGGCCCAGATCGACGTCAGTCTGGAATACCTGCTGGCCAGCACGCCGCCCAGGATCAGTGTGCTATCGACGGAGCGTGGCGACGGTGCGCCCGGCGCACCCTTGCGGGTGTACCGGTTGACGGCAGCGTAGTGGTGGGCTCAGGGGATTATTTCGCTAATTTCGCCCACACAAGTCAGCCGTAAGTATATGTTTCAAAACTAATTTCGCTAATTTCGCTAATTTCGCGCGGTGTTCATATATAAGCGCAATCTGGATGGATGTTTGAAGGACACCGGGAAAGCAACGGGGACACAACCCCATCGGCTTGCCTGACAGCCGATGTTTTACCCGGTGATGCAGGCTTATCGGAGGCGCGTCAGCCAAGTGCTGCGGTGCCGAACTATTTCGTTGTTATCGGGCGCGCGCTGCGCGTTTGGCGACGGGTCTGTCGAACAAATCGATCATCTTCCTGACTCGGTTCTTGTCGGCCCGATCCATGCTGACATCGTTGCGGGAAATACATGTCCTCAAAGAGGCACTACCGATGGAAGCCGGATCGACTCAATTAACGAAATATTGACAATTCGGGAAGTGCTTCTAGAATCACCGCTCATTCAACAAAAAGAGAAGCGCGGATCTGCAGTACGTTTTGTCGGCGAAGGGGATCGTCGATGTGAAGTCGAGGTTTGCGCTGGAGACGGATCGTGTCCAGCCCTGTGATGTATTTGAATTTGCTTTTGAAACTCCCGCCGGATGAGGTCTTTTTCGACTTTCTGGCGCAGTGCGGCCTGACGCTGCACACCGCCGAGGCCGACGACGACACCTGCGAGAAGCTAAGGATCGTGGTCGAGATTGAGCGCGCACCGCTTTGGGTTCGCGACAGCATTCTGTTGGGCCTCCACCGGATTGCCCTGCTGGCCGACGAGACCGGCCTCGATGCGCTGCGCACCGTTGCGGCTGCAGCTCCGGGCCGTGTCAAATCCCTGCATCTGTCGGACGCGCCCGCCCAGTGCGCGCTATGGATGTATCTGCGCCACCGCGATCTGTTCGATGCCGCCTGCCGGATGCGTGGGCGGCTCGCGTCGCCTGCCGAACCGATGATGCTGGACTGCGTACGCCAGCCATTGACCCTGCCCGACGACCCGAGCGTCAGCAGCGCGCACCTGCGTGAGGTCACGCTGCTCGACGAAACAACCGGTGGCGAGATCACCGTCAAGGCATCGAACGGTCAAGCGGGGGTCGGTGTGCTTGACCTGCTTGCAGGGTGGATGCCGATCGACAATCTGATGCGTCAAGAGCGCTTCCAGGTGATCGCAGCGAAGGTCGACCTCGCGTTCCTGCCCGATGCATCGGGACGACCGGCCCGACGCAGGGCACAGCTCATCCTGAAGCGCCGCGGTGGCCACAATCTGGCCGACTTCGACGCGGCGCTGCGTGCCCGGCTTGAAGCCTGGCTTTCGCTCGGACAATCGACGCTTGGTGCTGAGTCGAATGCCGGCCAGCGACACCAGACGATCTGAGTGCAAATCTCATGGATGCCCTGGTGTGGTTGGCCTCCTGCCTGGAGCAGGGGCGGACCGCGATTGCGCCGGCCCTGGTTCCTCCCGGACAACGGAAGCGATTGGAAACATTACGACAGATGGGTGCCCTGACCCAGGTTCGGGCGCGGGCGGTCATTTGCCCGCTGTGCGAGGCGCATGGCGTTGAAGTGATCGCTGCGGACAAAGCCGTGTGTGAGGACTGCGGCCCGGTCGAACTGACGACGGAGCACTTGCGGCGGTTGACGCCCGATGGCGACTGGCTGCGTCGTCGCATGGCGCAGGCACTGGGTTTGTCCGACGAACCGGCCTGGGCGTTGGTCCCCGAGCGCGTCTGGCGCCTTGGCGACATTGGCCGTGGCGGACAGCGTCGGAGGGTGCTGTTCGGTCAGCAGCTGGGCGATGTGTCTGCACAGCGCACGCTGCTGTCGTTGTGGCCGACGCACATCGGCGATATCCCGACGATTCTGGTGACGACCACGGCGCCCGAGCGTGTGTATCTCCCCGGCGTTCCGGCGCAACTGATTCCGCTGCCGGCGGCGTTCCGTACCCACGGTACAGGTCTGGTGGCCGATGAAGCAGTGTGGGCTGGCGTGCTGCAGCGCGCGCGTCCGACAACCGCGAGCCTCGCGCGTGTCGGCCCGTTCGCGCACGACTACCGCGACGTCTTGCTGCCCGGCGAATCCGCCCCGATCACGCTCACGCCCGCGCAATCTGCGCTGTTGCGCGTGCTGTGGGAGCACAAAGACGCTACGATGCACCGCGAAATCCTGATCGCGCGGGCGAAGCTCGAGTTGGACAAGCCTGTGCAGGCCTTCCCGCGCCCGAAATACCCCGACGCAAATCGGGCCTATCGCATCTTGGTCCGCTCGAACCGGCAGGGCCAGTACTGGTGGGCGCCTGAGATCGTGCTCCCGGACAGATCGCCGTAAACTGACCCACATTGATCTTGAAACGACAATCGATTGTGTCGATCAAAACGGGCGCACAGCGCGCGCAAAGCTTCCGCTCACGCCGGATCATTCGGTCCGCTGCAATGTTCAACGGCCGGCACACGACTGTATGCCGTTTGGTCTTTTCGATGTAACGAAGCGGCCCGTGCGACGGCGTTCCTGCATGCCCGACGGCCGAGCACGATGTGTACCGAAACCGCCACCGGCAGCAACAGGCCAATCGCAAAATGCATGTTGCCGATCAACGGGCGTAGCGTTTCTCCGGCCGCGTAGTACAGCACCCAGCCGGAGATGACCATCAGTGCAGTGGCGACGACCAGCGTGATCCCGAGGCGTCGCGAACGACCGCTGCGCCAGCCGACCGGCACATGGTTCAACCACAGCGCACCAATCGCCATCAGCATCAGGAACGCGAACGCGCCGTGCGCTGCGAGGATCGGAGACTGCCAAGGATGCTTCTCCGGGCCGAACTCACCTTCGATCTCGACAAAGCGGCTGAGCATGAAGAAAGTCGTGCCGGTCAGCCAACTGCCGGTAAGCACCGCGTAGAGCAAGCGCCGCAGAAGCACGGGCAAGCGCATGCGGACTAAGGGCATGGCAGCCTCGTTTGCCCCGAGGCGGTAGGATCGCCCGGCTGCAACGCCGTCCAGGTCTCAACCTGTCCTTCGGCATCCACGCGCACCAGTGCACGTCCACCGGCTCGCCATAAAAGATTGCGGTCGTCGCTGAGCATGGCCAGCTTGGTCAGCGCATCAGCGTGCAGGGCGTCGTCGGCAAACACGCTGTAACTGCGTGGGTCGGCGCTTGGTCGGCCGCTGCGCGGATTGATGAGCACGCCCAGATGGTCGCCGGCGGCGCCGATGCTGGTGGCCACCGCTGCCGCTCGCATCGGCACGGTCGCGCACACTTGACCGTGGGGGCCGCGCAGCGCAATGCGCTGGTTCTGCCAGCGACGCATGCGTAAATCGCCGCCGACATTGATCGTCGCATCGATGCCATCGGGCACGAGGCTGAGCGCGCGATCGACGGCGTACCCCTTGGCGATGCCGCCAAGATCGAGCAGCAGCGGTCGCGTAAAAGACATACGCGCGTCGTCCAAGTGCAGGTCGCGCCAGTCACCCGGCGACTCGGGCAAGTCGATGCGATGCGGCAGTGCGCCGAGGCGCACTAGCTGCGGTGCCATGCAGATGTCGAACAGCCCCTCGCTGCACTGGCTGAAAAGCAGCGCAGCGCCGAGCAGGCCAGCGGTCTCGTGGTCGAGCTCGATAGTCGCTGCGCGAACGGCGCAGCGATTGATCGCGCTGAGCACGCTGTCCTCGCGATGAAAACTGTACTTCACATCAAGACGCTGCAGCTCGGCGTAGATCTGTTGGCTCAATTCGGCGAGCGCGATGGCATCCAGATCGGCGTCGAGCTCGACTTCGGCAAGCGTCCCCATCAGCGGGCGGCAGCGGCGCAGCGCCGTCATACAGCCCATCCCGTCGCGATCAGCGCCTGGACAGGACTTCGGCCCAGGTGACGGTCAGGCGATTGATGGCTTGAGTGATGTGTTGGCACGACAGCGTTGCACCGGAGATGTTCTTGATCTGCGCGTCAAGGGCGAGCCGCTCATGATG
>JANLSB010000204.1:0-2263 GCA_031362125.1 Lysobacterales bacterium
GCCCGCGGCGATCGGCAGGTTGCTGATCGAAGCGGGTCTGTCTCCCCAACTCACAATCGGCGCCCAGTTCCATGCCATCAACACCAAGGGCACGGGTGCGACCAATGGCCGTGTGTCGGCCTCGACCAACAGCCCCTCCGATGAACTGCCGCAGGCCGCCGTGGCCGACATCAAGATCGGGGACATGCCCAATCGCATCAGCATGAATGTCACCGTCGCGCGTACGACCGGCGGGCTGAGCTTCACTGTCGGCAGCAGCGCCAAGAACAAGAACGGCCACGTCACGCTCAATCGCTGAAGCCGGCTGCCGTCCGAGGCCTGACCGGGAGTGACCGGGTTGCGCATGCTGATCCGGTGCGTATCCATTGCAGCGGGGAGGCTTTGCCCGACCGCTCCCGTTAGAATGTCGGATGCCTATCCGCACCGACGCTGCCTCACCCCCCACCCTTACCCTCATCCGAAACGCTTCCGTGTTCGCACCGGAGGCCTTGGGCTTGCGCCAATTGTTGATCGGCGGCGGCAGGATTCTGTGGATCGGTGGGCCTGATGACGCCGCGCCGGTCGTTGCCGGCCTCGACGTTGTGGATATGGGCGGTAAGCGCCTGATTCCCGGGCTGATCGACGGCCACGCCCACGTCACCGGCGGCGGCGGCGAGGGCGGGTTCGCGACGCGGGTGCCGCCGGTGCCGCTGTCGCAGTTCACGACCGCCGGGGTGACGACGGTGGTCGGGGTGCTCGGCACCGATGATCTGGCGCGCACGCCTGGCGAGTTGCTGGCGTCGGTCTACGCGCTGCGCGAGCACGGGCTGGGCGCGTTCGCCTGGTGCGGCGGCTACCACATGCCGCCGGTCACGCTGACCGGCAGCGTCCGCGGCGATATCGTCTATCTCGACCCGGTGATCGGGGTCGGCGAGCTGGCGATCAGCGACCATCGCTCCAGCCAGCCCAGCTTCGATGAATTCCTGCGCGTCGCTTCCGAAGCGCACGTCGCCGGGCTGATGACCGGTAAGGCCGGGGTGCTGCACCTGCATCTGGGCAACGGCGTGCGCGGGCTTGAGCTGGTGCGGCGTGCGCTGGACGAGACAGAATTGCCGGCGCAGGTGTTCCATCCTACCCATGTCAATCGGCGCAAGGCGCTGTTCGAGGAAGCACTGGCGCTGGCGCATCGCGGCTGCACGGTCGATGTCACCGCGTTTCCAGTGGACGAGGGCGAAGACGCCTGGTCCGCTGCCGATGCCTGGGAGCGTTATCACGCTGCCGGAGCGCCCACGGAACGTTTGACCATCAGCTCCGATGCCGGCGGCTGCCTGCCCACGTTCGACCGCGACGGCCGCATGTGCCGCATGGACGTCGGCAGCGCGCGTGCGCTGCTCGACACTGTGCGTGAACTGCTAGGACGGGGATTTTCACTGGAGGCGGTACTGCCAGCCTTCACCCGCAACATCGCCAGTCATCTGCGGTTGGTGGGCAAGGGTGAAATCGCCATCGGTGCCGACGCCGATCTGGTCGTACTGGATGTCGCCGGCAGCGTGACCGATGTCATGGCGCAGGGTGTCTGGCATGTGCGCGACGGCGAGATCCGCCGGTTCGGTCTGTTTGAACACGATGTCGTACGCGATGTCACCCATACGCACCAATAACCATTCAATCTTCGTCATCCAGGAAATCAGATGTGCCCCAGTAAAATCCCCGACGGGGAAGCGCGCGGTTGGATCATTCCGATCGGCGGCGCCGAGGAAAAAGAAAACGATCGCGCGATCCTTGCCCGTTTCGTCGAACTCTGTGGTGGCGTCGACGCCGATATCGTGGTGATCCCGACCGCAAGCAAGCTTGCCAGCACCGGTCCGCGTTACGTGGAAATATTCAACGACCTCGGTGTGACCCGGGTCGATGTCATGGACTTCGATACCCGCCGCGATGCCGACGAGGCGCGTCGGGTGACGCGCATCGAACAGGCCAGCGGCGTGTTCTTCACCGGCGGCAATCAGCTGCGGCTGGGCACGTTGATCGGTGGCACGGCGGTGGCGAAGGCGATCCGGATCTGCAACGCGCGCGGCATGCACGTGGCCGGTACCAGCGCCGGCGCTGCGTTTCTCAGCGAACACATGATCGCGTTCGGCGAAGAAGGGCCGACGCCGATCGCCGGTATGGTGCGGTTGGCGCCAGGCCTGGGCCTGACCAATCGTTTCATCATCGACCAGCATTTCCGCCAGCGCGACCGTCTCGGCCGGCTGACGACTGCGCTTGCCTTCAACCCCTTCGC
>JANLSB010000221.1:0-2238 GCA_031362125.1 Lysobacterales bacterium
TTAGTGACGGCGCCGACGCCAGTGGTCACGCCGCAGCCGATATAACAGGCGCTGTTGAATGGCGCATCCTCACGGATTTTGGCGACCGCGATTTCGGGGAGCACAGTGAAGTTCGAGAAGGTCGAACAGCCCATGTAATGGTAGATGGTCTCACCCTTGTAGGCAAAGCGGCTGGTCCCGTCCGGCATCAAACCCTTGCCCTGGGTCGCGCGCACCTTCTGGCACAGATTGGTTTTGCCGGACTTGCAGAATTTGCATTCGCGGCACTCCGCTGTGTACAGCGGAATCACGTGGTCGCCGGGCTGCAGCGAAGTCACGCCTTCGCCGACTTCCACCACCACACCCGCGCCCTCGTGGCCCAGCACCGACGGAAAAATCCCCTCCGGATCGTCGCCGCTGAGCGTGAACGCATCGGTATGGCAGACCCCGGTGTGGCTGATCTTCACCAGCACCTCGCCCGCACGCGGCGGCGCGACATCGATCTCGACGATCTGCAGCGGTTGACCGGGGCCGAAGGCGACGGCGGCGCGAGATTTCATGGCGATGTTCCTAGCGGTGATTGGCGAATGTTACTGCCTTGGCCTCATGGTTGCAGACGCGGGGTGTTACGCAACTCACGGGATGTCATCCCGAACATGGGCGCAGCCCGTGGAGGGACCTGCTGTTGCTCTTCAACCCGGGACAAGCGGACGCCCGTGTCTTCGCGTCAGAATTTGTAGGAGCGCCGGAAGGCGCGACGCTTGTCTCCTCCCCTTGCGCATCGCGCAGGGGGAGGTTGGGAGGGGGTGCTTTTTCGGAGGTGACACACGCTACGATGCTTCTTTGTTCTTGCGGCTATGCAGGGCGGTTCCTGATCCGATTGTGCAATGAAACCGCTCTCCGTTGCCCGAAAACCGCAAACACCCCGTCTTGAAGTCCGCGCGTGCTGTTTGTCGCTTCAGTCAGGGCGGGTCGGAAGTCGTCTCACGTTGCCCCTCCAGCGCCGGAATCAATTCCGTAATAGACTCTTTAGTCACCAGTCCACTTGAGTAATTCAAGGAGTTTCTTGTGCCATTGTCCCCGACCGAACAAACGATGTGGCATGACGAACCAGCCGTGCATGTCGGCAAACCAACCGATGACGCAATCAACAGCAAGTATGCTTCCAGAGAATTGCGTATTGTTACCGAGTCGAATCGCGAACAGCTTCCAAACTTCGTCGCAGCTCTGAAGCGCCCTGAATGGATGCGCTTGCAGCCGTTTTACCAGCGCAGAAAGCGGTGGGATATTCGTCGTAAATCAAAGCTAATTGAATCGTTCATTATGAATGTTCCGGTTCCGCCGTGTTTTTTATATGAGTCTGATTTTGCGAGATATGAGGTTATGGACGGACAGCAGCGCATAACGGCAATTCGCGATTTCTACGAGAATAATTTCCAACTTAAGGGATTGGAACAGTGGCCTGAGCTAAATGGGCGGCAGTACAACACGTTGCCTAGTGAGATTCGAAAGGGGCTCGATAGGCGCTCTATTTCCTACACCGTCATCCTGAAGGATTCAACGCAAACCGGAGATGATGAAATGCTGTTGAGGCAGCAAGTATTTGAGAGATTAAATACGGGCGGCATTCACCTCGAAAATCAGGAGATTCGCCACTGCATTTATCACAATTCATTTGATAAACTGCTAGTTGAACTTTCTCGTCACGCGCTCATGCGGGTTGCTTGGGGGCTGCCAAAATACGGTAGCGAAGAGGATGGAAATCCATCGGATAAACTCTTGGCGAGCCCTCATTTCAGCAAGATGCGCGATGCGGAGTTCGTGCTTAGGTTCTTTGCTTTGCGACATCGTCAGCATTACCGGAGTGGTTTGCAACCGTTTCTTGATCGCTACATGGTGCGGAGCCGTAAATTCACCGAGATCGACATAGTTTCATTGAGAAATCTTTTCAGCGAAACGATTGAGCTTGCAACTGAAATCTATGGAGCTGATCTTTTCAAGCCATGGAACGACAAGTTAAAAAGATCTGCGAGGGTGCCTCATATTGCGTTTGCGGATGCCGTCATGATTGGTCTTAGCGAATTTCTTGACAAGCGGGAAACATTACTATCAAGAGCGAAGCAAGTAGTAACCGCTACGCATGAACTAGTGGCGACACAACCACCCGGTACGTTTACCGGGCAAGGAAACACAAAGAAGGCAATTGAAACGCGTATCGATACCTACAAGGCAATGCTAACGAATATTTTGCAATAGTTG
>JANLSB010000255.1:0-3398 GCA_031362125.1 Lysobacterales bacterium
GGCGCTGATCGCCTGGACGCTGGCATGGCCGCTGAAGCGGCTGCTTCGCTGGTCGTGGGCCACGGCGCTGATCGCCGTATGGTGCGTCGCACTCATCATCTATACCGGGCCGCTGCCGGTGCTTGCGGCGGGTTTGCTTGGACTCGGCGCGCTCTCGATCGGGCTGTGGCTGACGCCGGGTGCGTTGCCCGCGCGTGCAGCAGTGGCCACCATCGCCGGCCTGATGGTCATTGCCGGGCTGACCGGCTGGGTGATCACGCTGCCGATCCACACCGTCTGGCTGTGGCTGGCTGCGCCGCTGACGCTGATCGCATCGCAGCGGCATGCGCTGCTGCGAACGGGTCGCGCCACGATCAACGGTTGGAACGATGCTGTCGCCGGCGCGCCACGCGGGGCGGCGCTGTGCGTGATGCTGCTCGGATTGGCATCGACTGCGTGCTGGCTGCCGGCGATGCAGATGGACGATCTGACCTATCACCTCGGTGTGCCGACGCAACTGATCCAGCACGCGCGCTACGCACCAGCGCCTGAGTTTCAGGTGTGGTCGTATGCGCCGTGGGCGGGCGATGTCCTGCACGGAATCACGTCGGTACTCGCGCATCGCGAAGCGCACGGCGCCGGGAATGCGCTCTGGCTGACGTTGGCGACGGGCGCAATGTGGTCGATCGTGACGAGTCTGCGCGCGACCAGCACCGAGCGCTGGGCATCGCTAGCGCTGTTCGCGAGCCTGCCGCCGCTGGTGTGGATCGCCGCGGGCATGCAGACCGAACTTGCGGCCACGTCCGTCACGCTGGCGCTGGTAGCGGTGATCGTAGCCGATGCCCCCGGGCGGCTCTGGGCCGGCACCGTGCTGTTCGCAGGCCTGTTCGCGCTGAAGCCTGTGCATGGCATCGCTGCGCTGCCACTTTTGCTGTATGGCGCCTGGACCTATTGGCCGCAATGGCCGTGGCGTCGGCTGCTGTCGGCATCCACGCTGTTCGCCGCGTTGGCGCTGTCGAGCTACACGCAGTCCTGGTTGGCGACCGGCAATCCTGTGCTGCCGATCTTCAATTCGGTGTTTCACTCGGCTTATTTTCCGCCGCAACAATTCAGCGATCCACGCTGGCACGCGGGTTTCGGGCCCGCTCTGTTCTGGGACATCACCTTCGACACCGATCGCTATGTCGAAGGCTGGGATGGCGGATTCGGCTTCACGTTGATCGCGCTGTCCGGGCTGTGGCTGATGCAGCTGCTGCGACCAGGTCGGCGTCTGTTGATGCTCGCCGTGACTACGGCCGTGCTGCTGCCGCTGATGCCGATGCAGTACGCGCGCTATGCGTTTCCCGGCGTCGCGCTGCTGGTGGTGCTGTTTCCGATCGGTGCAGAAGCCGCGGTCGGTCGGCGCGTCCTGCTCTGGCTGGTTGTGGGCTTGTGTACCTTGAATCTCGCCTATCAGGCGAATGCGAGCTGGCTGCACCATTCCGCCGCGCTCAAGCGCACGATCCGCAGCGGCGGCGACGCGGAAGATGTATTGCCGGCGTATGTGCCGGAACGTTTGCTGTTGAAACGGATTCCGGACAGCGCGGACGATATCGTCCTCGCCACCGATCCATCGCGCGGCTTTATCGCCGAAATGGCGGGACGTGGCCGCACAGTGTCGCCACACGATCCTTCGTTGGCGGCCGCGGCACTGCTTTCGAACACCGATGCTTCCGGCGCGGCATGGGCCGAACTGCTCGCGCGCGAGCGCATCCGCTGGATATTGCTGAACGCCGATACCGCACACCCTGCACTGCGCGCGGGGCTCGCACGGACTGGCGCCGAGCGTGATGCGACGCTTGAGAATATCGAACTGTGGCGCCGGCCGATGACAGGCGAGGCCTCGCGATGAGTCTGCATCGTCAGGGACGCCACTATCTGTTGATCGGCGGCGTGCAGTGGCTGCTCGACTGGGGCGTGATGGTGCTGCTCAGCCATCTCGGTCTGACGATCGAAATCGCGAACGTCTGCGGCCGCATCAGCGGCGCAGTGCTGGGATTCTGGCTCAACGGCAAGTTCACCTTCGCCGGTGACGACACCCGCATCGGCGGCACCCAACTGCGGCGCTTCGTACTGATGTGGCTGTGCACCACCGCCGCCAGCACTTGGGCGATGGGCCATATCGATGACGTGTTCGGTCTGCAGTGGGCGTGGCTGGCCAAGCCCGCCGTGGAGATGGTGCTCGGCGCGTTCGGCTTCGTGTTGTCGCGGCATTGGGTCTACAAGGCCTGAGCACGAGGGAGGGGCTTTAGCCCCGACTGCAGATAGCAACCATTTCCAAGAGCATCGGGGCTAAAGCCCCTCCCACACAAGCTTTCTCGCAAAAGAAAACGCCGGCTTGCGCCGGCGTCTCGATATCGCTCAATTGCGCAGATCTCAATGCTTGAGGTTCTTGCGCAAACGCTCCAGCGCGCTCAGCTGGGCTAGGCTCATCGCCAGTTGGCTCTGCGCTTCTTCGGCGCTCATCTTCGGATCCTTGTGGTCCAACGCACGTTGCGCTTCTTCCATCGCCGCGCGGACGGCCGCTTCGTCGATGTCCTGCGCACGAATCACTGTGTCGGCCAGCACGGTCACGACCTGCGGCTGCACTTCAAGAATGCCGCCGGAGATCGCGAAATCAAGCACTTCGCCGTTCGGCTGGGTGACGACGACCTTGCCGGGCTTCAGACGGGTGATCAGCGGCGCGTGACGCGGCGCGATGCCGAGTTCGCCCTGCTCGCCGGTGGCGACGACGAGCGTGGCCTCGCCGTGGAAGATCTCGGCTTCGGCGCTGACGATGTCGCAACGGATGGTGGTCATAGGTATTCCGGTTTCCAGTAGGGTGGGCCCTGGCCCACCACTTTTTCTCGTGACATCGGGCTATCGTGAGACCCGATATCTCGCAATGGTGGGCCAAGGGCCCACCCTACAACAGCTGCTTATGCTGCCAATTTCTTGGCTTTTTCCATCGCTTCTTCGATGCCGCCGACCATGTAGAAGGCCTGTTCCGGCATGTGGTCGCATTCGCCGTCGCAGATCATCTTGAAGCCGCGGATGGTGTCCTTGAGCGACACGTACTTGCCCTTGGAACCGGTGAACACTTCGGCGACCGTGAACGGCTGCGAGAAGAAACGCTCGATCTTGCGGGCGCGGGCCACGGCCTGCTTGTCGTCTTCCGACAGCTCGTCCATGCCCAGGATCGCGATGATGTCCTTGAGCTCCTTGTACTTCTGCAAGGTCTGCTGGACGCGGCGGGCGGTATCGTAGTGCTCGTGGCCGATCACGTTCGGATCGAGCTGGCGCGAGGTAGAGTCGAGCGGATCCACGGCCGGGTAGATACCCAGGGACGCGATGTTACGGCTCAGCACCACGGTCGCATCCAGATGGGCGAAGGTGGTGGC
>JANLSB010000266.1:0-2841 GCA_031362125.1 Lysobacterales bacterium
GTCGGTCGCGGCCGACATCGCGCGGATACGTTCGCGTTCGCCCTCGGGCAGTGCGCCGTGCGCGACTTCCGCTGCACCCTCTGCCATGGGCGCCAACAGCGGGCGTACCGCCTGCGGGTGGCCGCCGAGACTGGTGAGGCCGAACGCGGAACTCACCTGACGCATCAGCAGATAAACGATCAACAACCGCGCCATCGTCGCCCCGCGCAGGCGTGCGATCCAAGACTGCGCGTGTTCTTTCAGGCCATGGCGCTCGAGCAGGCCGATCACCGGCAGGGTGATCAGGAACAGCAGCAGGAAACGTTTATCGGTGAAGGCTTTGCCGATGATATCGATCACCTCCAGTGGCGACAGCTTCGCCGCAAGCCCGGCGACAAAGCCGGCGGCGACCACCACCAGCGCCGTGTTGAGGCGCAGCAGGAAGCCGAGCACGACGGCGAGCACGCCGAGCAGGGGCCAGTAGCTGATCGCGGCATCGGTCATGTCAGAGGCTCGAGCGCTTGGATGCGCACGCCGGCTGCGGTCAGCGCGGCGTGCAGGGTACGGGCGACGTCGGCGGCATCGGCGCGGTCGCCGTGCAGACACAGCGTGTCCGCTTCCAGTCGCAGCGTGCGGCCATCCTGGAGATCGATTTCGTTGCGCAGCGCGAACCCCAGCGCCTGCGCGGTGGCGGCTGCGGATTCAAGCATCGCGCCGGACGTGCCGCGCGGTAGCAGGCGGCCATCGGCGGCATAGCCGCGTTCGGCAAACACTTCATGTGCCGTGCGCAGGCCGACGGCTTCTGCGGCACCGATCGACATCGAGCCCGACAGCCCCACCAGCAGCAGCGACGGATCGTAGGCGCGCACGCCTTCGGCGATCGCCATGGCGATGTCCAGCTCGCGCGCGGACTGGTTGTAGAGCGCGCCATGCGGTTTGACGTGGCGCAGCCGCAGACCCTGTTCGCGCGCCAGCATGTCCATCAGCGCGACCTGATCGCGCACCAGCGCGACCAGCTCGACATGCGGTAGCGACAGCTCACGCCGGCCGAAGTGTTCGCGGTCGTCGTAGCCCGGATGCGCGCCCGGCACGACACTGTGCACGCCGCACAGACGCAGGGTCTCGCGGATCGTCTGCTGGTCGCCGGCATGCGCGCCGCAGGCGATGTTCGCCGAGGTGATCCAAGGCATGATCGCGGCGTCGTTGCCGCAGCCTTCGCCGAGATCGCAGTTGAAATCGATGCGTGGCATGTGCGGCTATGACTCCGGTCGTAGGTCGATGGCGCGTGGACCGAGGGCGCGATCGATCGCCCAGTGTAGCCGCGCGATCTCGCCTCGACGCCGCTGCGCCGCTGTCCGCGCGCCGGCCGCATCGACCGCTACGAAGCGCAGGGCATCGCCTGCGCGCAGCTGTGCGAGACGCGGCAGATCGGTCGCGATGACATGGCCGAGGCGCGGATAACCGCCGACAGTCTGGGCATCAGCGAGCAGGACGATGGGCCGGCCATCGGGTGGCAGCTGGATCGTGCCGGGTGCGACCGGTGCCGAGACGTGTTCGGTGGCAGTCACGGCCATGGCGCTGCCGGCGCAGCGCAGGCCCTGACGATCGCTGCGCGGATCGATCGTCCACCTGAATTCGACTATTGCGCGCGCGCCCGGCATGTCATTCGGGACATAGCGGATCGCTGCCTGGGCGTAAGCCGCATCTTCGAGCGGAATCCACCAGTTCGTCGCTTTCAGCGTGTCGGTCTCGATCGCGGGATGCGTACCCAGCGGCGGCGCATCGCCCGCGCGCAGCGCGCGCCCATCGATGCCGCCGAAGCCACCGCGCAGATCGGTGCTGCGACTGCCGAGCACGCGCGGTACATCGATGCCGCCAGCGACCGCCAGCCATGCGCGCATGCCGCTGCGGATCGCGCCCAGCTTCAGTGTGCCTGCAGGCAGGGTGACCGGTCGGCCGCACGGAACAGCATATGCCTGCGTGCGCGCATCCTCGAAACGCGCATCGATCTGCGCGCCGCACAGCGCGATGCGGATCGGCTGCGCGAATGCCAGCATCGGCCCGCGCATCGTGATTTCCAGCACTGCTGCATCGGGTGGATTGCCGACCATCCGGTTCGCGAGTGCCGCCTGTGTCGGATCCAGCGCGCCGGCAAAAGCCACGCCGAGATGGCGCCAGCCGCTGCGGCCGGGATCCTGCACGGTGGTAAGCGTGCCGCCATGCAGCACTCGAAGCATCATTCGATGTCCCCCGGTTGCGTGTCTGCCAGATTCGTGTCTGCCAGTTGCGCGAAGGCATCGGCATCGATCGCGAAGAACCGCACGCGGTCGCCGGGAGACAGCAGCGAAGGTGGATCGCGCTGCGCATCGAACAACAGCAGCGGCGTGCGCCCGAGCAGCCGCCAGCCGCCGGGACTCGCGCGAGGATAGATCCCGGTCTGCGCGCCGCCGATCGCGACGCTGCCTGGAGGAACGCGCGTGCGCGGCGTCGCGAGTCGCGGCAGCGCGAGCGCCGGGTCGAGTCCAAGCAGATATGGGAATCCCGGCGCGAAGCCGATCATCGCGACTGTATAGAGGCCGGCGCTGTGACGTGCGATCAACTCGGCCGGTGCGATGCCGAGTGCGTTGGCCGCAGCGTCCAGATCTTCGCCATGACTGAGACCATAACAGACCGGAATTTCGACCAGTCGCGATCTTGGCGTTGCTACAGCGTCAAGCCCGTCTCGACAATGCGCGTACAGCCAATCGAACCGCGTAACCCTGTCGATAGACAATCAGATCAGGCATTTCGGCAGTCAGGCCATGAAGTGAAGCCTGCAACATGCCCGTTCGGTTAAAGGATTCGACGGAGGCATGATCGTCC
>JANLSB010000270.1:0-5562 GCA_031362125.1 Lysobacterales bacterium
TGATGTTCTTCGGCGGCATCGCCGCCCTGCTCGCCTGGCTTGGCCTTTCCGGCCAACTCGGCTGAGCCGCCGGATGTACGGTCTCGCCCGCCCCTTCCTCTTCCAAATGGACCCCGAGCGCGCGCACGACCTCGGGCTGTCGATGCTGGAGGCCGCGTATCGCACGGGGTTGAGTCCGCTGCTGACCAAGGGCACACCGTCGTTTCCGGTGAAGGTGCTGGGCTTGACCTTCCCGAACCCGGTGGGTCTGGCCGCCGGTCTGGACAAGAACGGCGCGCATATCGACGCGATGTTCGCGCTGGGCTTCGGCTTCGTCGAAGTCGGCACGGTCACCCCGAAACCGCAGCCGGGCAATCCTAAACCGCGGATGTACCGGCTACCGGAAAACAAGGCGATCATCAACCGGCTCGGCTTCAACAACGACGGCGTCGATGCGCTGGTGCGCAATGTCGAGAAAGCTCGGCGCAAGGGCGGCGGCATCCTCGGCATCAATATCGGCAAGAATAAAGACACGCCGAACGAGACCGCCGCACTGGATTACGTCCATTGCCTGGAAAAGGTCTATCCGCTGGCCGACTACATCACCATCAACATTTCATCGCCGAACACCGCCGGCCTTCGCGAACTGCAGGAAGAGCAGGCGCTGCGTCGACTGCTGGGCGAACTGAAGGAAACGCAGGACCGGCTATGGACGCGACACGGCCGGCGCGTACCGATGCTGGTGAAAGTGGCGCCGGATCTGGCCGATGAAGACATCGATGTGGCCGCCCGCGTGCTCGGCGAAATGCAGGTCGACGGCGTGGTCGCCACCAACACCACCGTGTCGCGAATCGCGGTGCATCATCATCCGCTGGCGAAGGAAGCCGGTGGTCTGTCCGGCGAGCCGCTGATGGCGAAATCCACCGCCGTGCTGCGCATGCTGCGCACGCGATTGCCGGAACAGATTCCGATCATCGGCGTCGGCGGCATTCTCACCGGCGCCGACGCGGTGAAGAAAATGGCTGCGGGCGCGAGCCTGGTGCAGTTCTATACCGGGTTGATCTATCGCGGGCCGACCCTGATCCACGACTGCGTGGATGCGATCCGCCGCCGCAAGGAAGCGCCAAGCCGCGGACATCTGCCGAACAACACATGAGCATCCGCCGCATCGAGCGCGCAGCAGTGCGCAACACCTTCGGCATCGATGCGCATGCTGGCCTGCTGATCGAAACCGATACTGCCGACGCTCTGCCGAATTTGTTCGCGAACGAACTCGCTGGCGCATCGCCGCAGGCTTCGGAACTGTTGATCATCGGCGGCGGCAGCAATCTGCTGATCGTCGAAGGCCCGAAGATCGCTCTGCACCTGAATGCGCAGCGGATCGAGGTGCTCGACGCACAGGCGGGCATCGTCCGCGCCGAGGCCGGCGTCGAATGGCATCGCTTGGTGATGTGGACGCTGGAACACGGCTTCGCCGGGTTGGAAAACCTCGCGCTGATCCCGGGCACGGTCGGCGCCTCGCCGATCCAGAACATCGGCGCCTACGGCGTGGAAGTCTGCGAATGCATCCATGCCGTGGACGTGTTCGAGCGCGCCACCGGTACGTTCCAGCGACTCGATGCGGCCGCCTGCCGGTTCGCATACCGCGACAGCGCATTCAAGCACGACCCAGAACGCTGGCTGGTGACGGCAGTCGAGTTCAGACTCGCGCCCGGTTTAGATTCCACCGCACTGAGGCTCGACTACGCGGGCATCCGCGATGAACTCGCGGCGATGGGCATCGACGCCCCGGACGCGCGAACGGTCGCCGAGGCGGTGGTCCGCCTGCGTCGCCGCAAGCTGCCCGACCCCGCAGTGGTCGGCAACGCCGGCAGCTTCTTCAAGAATCCGATCGTGCCGGCGACTCAGGCTGATGCGCTGCTTGCCGAATATCGGCCATTGCCTGTGTTTCGCGGCGACAGCGACGCGACCCGTAAACTC
Organism: Lysobacterales bacterium; assembly: GCA_031362125.1. Taxonomy (GTDB): domain Bacteria; phylum Pseudomonadota; class Gammaproteobacteria; order Xanthomonadales; family Xanthomonadaceae; genus Lysobacter_I. Next base: position 1,960 of record JANLSB010000270.1, read on the forward strand.
TCGGCCGCCTGGATGATCGACGCCTGCGGATGGAAAGGCCATCGCATCGAAACAGGTTCCTGCGATGCCGGCGTTTCAGATCGGCACGCACTGGTGCTGGTGAACCATGGTCATGCGACTGGCGTCGAACTGCTCGCGCTGGCGCGCGAGATCGCCGACAGCGTGCGCGCGCGCTTCGGGATCTCGATCGAGCCGGAGCCACGGATCGTCGGCGCACGCTGGTAAGCAAGCGAACATTCAGGTTCTCCAGCATTCCTTCACGATTTGCAGCGGCACTGATTCGATCACATAATCAATTTTGAATCCCGCAGACGCCATGACCGTGTGATCCATTGCGTCATCGTTCTCCCTCTCCCCAGGAAACTCCCTCATGAGCGACACGCATCGCAGCAACAGTGCGGTTATCGATGATCTGTTCGAGGCCTACAATGCCGGCGACGCCCGCCGGTTCGCGGATTTTTTCGCGGCAGACGCGGTTCACGGCGTGCTGCACAGCGATCAATACCTGGACGGCCGCGACGCGATCCACGCGCGCTATGTCGAGGTGTTCGCGATGTATCCGCAGAATCGTTCCGATGTGGTCAATCGCATGGCATTCGGTCCGTTCGTGCTCGATCACGAAACCGTCTCGCGCAGCCCGGATTCCGAGCCCTTCGAAGTGGTCGCGATCTATACCTTCGAGGGCGGATTGATCAAGCGTCTGGATTTCGTACGTACTTGAAACGCATGGAAATGCGTTTTCAAACACCCTGCCGCCCAAGATAAGGACACCTCATGGGCAAAATTGTTGCGATCACCCGGGCGCCTGCGCTCAGTCTCTCCACGGCCTGCGAACTGACCTTCATCGGTCGCAGCAGGATGTCGTTCGATACGCTGCAGCGCCAGCACGCGACGTATTGTGCAGCACTGGCCGATGCCGGCGCCGAGGTGGTTTTGCTGGAAGCGGAACACACGCTGCCAGACAGCGTCTTCGTCGAAGATGCCTTGGTGGTTCTCGACGAACTCGCGGTGACGACCCGGCCAGGCGCGGCTTCGCGTCGGCCCGAACCTGCCCTCATCGAAGAGAGCATCGCGCATTTCAGGACGATCGCGCGGATCGTGGCTCCGGCCACGCTCGAAGGCGCCGATGTGCTGCGCATCGGGCGCCGACTGTTCGTCGGCATCAGCACCCGCACGGATCAGGCGGGCATCGCTCAATTGGCGGATATCGTGCGTCCGCACGGCTACGAAGTCGTTCCGGTGCATGTCTCTGGCAGCCTGCATCTGAAGACAGCCTGCACCGCACTCGATGCCGAAACGCTGCTGCTCAATCCGGCGTGGATCGATACTGCGGCGTTCGCCGGTTTCGACACGATCGCGGTCGCCGCGGACGAACCGTTCGCCGCCAACGTGCTGCCGATCGGTTCGAATGTGATCGCTAACCTGGCGTTTCCGCGCACGCTCGAAAGAATTCTGGCCCACACCGGGCGCCATGGGCTGCGGACGATCGCGGTGGATATCTCCGAATTCGGCAAAGCCGAAGGCGGCTTGACCTGCATGAGCCTGGTCTTCCGGGACCAGGCTGCCGACGGCCCATGACCGCGCCGCGCTCCCAGCATCTGCGCGCCGCACTGCTGATGTTGGGAAGCACCGTTTTTTTCGGGCTGATGGCGGTGACGATCAAACTCGCCTCGAAAACGCTGCATACCTTCGAGATCGCGTTCTTCCGCAATTTCTTCGGGCTCATCGCAGCCCTGCCGCTGCTGTGGCGCCACGGCCCCGATCTGCTGCGCACCACGCAGCTGCCGCGCTATGTGTTCCGCTGCATGATCGGGATCGTCTCGATGATGGCGGGCTTCTGGGCGATCGGGCATCTGCCGCTGGCGCAGGCGGTGGCGCTGTCGTATTCGACACCGATCTTCGTCACCATCGCTGCGGTGATTTTTCTGCACGAACAGGTGCGCGCGCGGCGCTGGGCGGCGGTCGCGCTGGGCTTCGTCGGGGTAATGATCATCGTCCGCCCCGGCAGCGACAGCTTCAGCGCCGGAACGCTGGTGGCGCTGGCGGCGGCGGTGCTCAGCGGCATCGTCTCGATCCAGATCAAACAGTTGTCGAAAGTGGAACCCGCCGACCGGATCGTCTTCTACACCACTCTGCTGTGGGTGCCGATGTCGCTGCTGCCGGCATTGACCGTATGGGAATGGCCGCGCGGCATCGCCTGGGCGTGGGTGGTCGCTGCGGGCTTTCTCGGTACCAGCGGGCACATGCTGTGGACGCGGGCGCTGAAGCTTGGCGATGTCTCCGCGCTGACCCCGATCAGCTTCATGCAACTGCCGCTCGTCGCGATCGCCGGCTGGCTGCTGTTCGAAGAACCGCTCGATCGCTGGACCGCACTCGGTGCGGGCGTGATCTTCGCCGCCAACGCCTATATCGCGCATCGCGAAGCGCAGCTCGCCCGCCGGGACGCCACCCATGCGCCGATCGAGGCCGCCAAGCCCGGCGAATAGCTTGGCATTGCTGCATCGCAATACCCGGCGTACGGATTGACCTCGCCGGTACCGGGGTGTACATCGGACCCTCGGTCTGCGGCTTTGTCCGCAGATCGCCGCAGGCGATGCAGGGGGCATCGCCAACCAGAGCCCGCACGGCGGGTGTCCAGCCGCGTAGTCCAACACCCGAAGGAGAGAGGTCGTGACCGCATCCACCTGCAAGCCCGTCGTAGTTCTCGCCACCGCTATCGCCACTCTGCTGGTCGCAGCGCCGCTGCGCGCAGAGGAAGGCGATTACTCGTTCTGGCAGACGCTCGCCAATCTGATATCGCCACCGAAAGCCGACAACAAAGTCACCGCCGCGCAGCGCACCGGCGACTATCCACTGCTGTCAAATCCCGGCGGCTATGCCGATGGGTTCAGCCCGGGCGCCTACAGCCAGTGGCAGACCATCAGGCTCGCGCCGGAAACCGGCGCGGTCTGCGGCAACGGTTCGCCGTACAAATTCTTCGTCAATCGCGTACCGAGCACCCGCAATACCATCATCTACATGGAGGGCGGCGGTGCCTGTTGGGATTACGCCAGCTGCACCGGCCAGACCGGCGTGCGCGGTGCGCGCAATCCGAACGGGATTCCCGACGACTACATGAGCCTGTTGAATCCCGGCGCGAGCCTGGTCAGCCCGTTCATCACCCGCATCAGTCCATTCGATGCGGTGAAAACCCAGCAATGGAACATCGTCTATGTGCCCTACTGCACCGGCGACATCTACAGCGGCGACAAGGTCGCAATCTACGATGACCCGAGCGGGCTCAAGCCGCCGCTGGTCTGGCACCACAATGGCACCCGCAACACGCGCGCTGTGGTCAGCTGGCTGAAGGACAACCTGCCACGGCCGACGCAGATGCTCTCGACCGGCTGCAGCGCCGGTGGCGCGGGCAGCATCACCAACTACGCACCGCTGCGCCGCGATCTGGCGCCGACCCGCGGCTATCTGATCGACGATTCCGGCCCGATCTTCGATGCTCCGGTCGGCGGCGACCCGCAGACTTTTCCGTCGGTGCCGCTGCAGGCACAGATCCGCCAGGCCTGGGGCCTGAACAAGCCCAATGGTCCGCTGCCCTACCTTGCCACC
>JANLSB010000276.1:0-1586 GCA_031362125.1 Lysobacterales bacterium
GGCAGCAGCGCGTTGAAGTCGATGCCTTCGGTGGTGCAGCCGGGTGTGGAATCCTTCGGGTAGAAGTACAGCACCAGCCATTGGCCGGCATATCCGGAGAGCTTGGCAGTACTGCCGTCGGACAATGCCAGCGAAAGCGACAGCGCTGATTTCGGGGGGGCTTTGCCGGCTTGAATCACAGGGGCATCGGTCATCGTCAATACTTCATCGGGTCCATGATGGCATCGAGGTTCAGGTGGTCGCAGAACTCGAGGAAATCATCGCGCAGGCCGGCGATATGCATGTCTGCCGGCACGCCGATGGTCACCTGTGCGGAAAACATGTCGGCGCCGGTCTGCATCGCCCGGTAGCGCGCGCAGTGCAGGCTTTCGATGGTGATGCCCTGGCGGTCGAAGAAATCCGCCAGTTGAAACAGGATGCCCGGTTTGTCGGCGGCCACCACTTCGACTACATAGGGCAGCAGATTCGACTGCAGCGGTTTCGGGCCGGTGCGGTACCAGATGAGCTTGAAGCCCTCTTCGCGCTCCAGCCGGGTCAGCATGGCTTCGAGTTTGGCGATGGCGTCCCAGGGACCGATCGCCAGCGCCGTGACCGAGACATCGCGGCCGACGGTGGACAGCCGCGCGTCCACCAGGTTGCAGCCGCTGTCCGCGATCCGCCGGGTCACCGACAACAGGGGAGACTGCGGATGCGTCGTATAGGCGTTGATCAGCAGGTAGTTCTCGTTCGGCGCAGGCCGTGCGGCAGTAACAGAATCGGTCAAGGTAGCGTCCGCAGCGAAGGAAAGTGTAGCGAAGTGGTTCGATTGATGGCCGGTCGCGCCACGCGCGGTCCAGACTATCCCAGCATACTTGGCGGCGGTTTCGGCCCGCAAGCAAAGTCTGTTGATTGCGAGCGTCGTGCTTGCGAACTTGTCCGGGCGATTCGCACGCTGTCATGCAAGTGGTTGATTCACATGGTTCCATCGGTCCGGCGGGAGGCAGGCGTGATGCGCCTTCGCGCTGCGGGACGCGTTTGCGCAGGATGGAGTGTTCAGACCTTCCCAAGTAACATCCCCAGCTCCGGCGCGGGATTCCCGTGTCGTCCCTCAGAACCTCCAGCCAATCCAAGGTATCCGCGTGCATCTGTCCGGCAGCATCACCGCGCTGGCGACGCCGTTCACGGCGTCCGGCGACCTCGACGGCAAACTCGACCTTCCGGCATGGGACCGTCTGCTTGAAGCGCAGATCGCGGCCGGCACTCAGGGTGTGGTGGTGGCCGGTTCGACCGGCGAGGCCAATGCGCTGTCCGATGACGAATACGACATCCTGCTGCGCCGCGCCGTGGCGGTGGTCGCCCGGCGAATCCCGGTGCTGGCGGGTACCGGCCTGTCGAACACTGCGAAAACCATCGAACTGACCCGTCGGGCCGCCGCCTGTGGCGCCGATGCTGCGCTGGTGGTGACGCCGCCCTACGTGCGCCCGACACAGGCCGGTCTGGTCGCGCATTACCGAGCGGTGGCCGACCATGGCGTGATACCGGTGGTGCTTTACAACGTTCCTGGCCGTACCGGCTGTGATTTGCTGCCGGCGACGGTCGCCGAGCTG
>JANLSB010000321.1:0-1527 GCA_031362125.1 Lysobacterales bacterium
GCTCAACGACGCCGCGCTGCGCTTCGAGCCGGAAAGCTCCGAGGCGATGGGCTTCGGCTTCCGCTGCGGCTTTCTGGGCATGCTGCACATGGAGATCGTGCAGGAGCGGCTTGAGCGCGAGTACGACCTCAACCTGATCAGTACCGCGCCGACCGTGGTCTACGAAGTGTTGAAGACCGACGGCAGCGTGATACCGCTGGATAATCCGTCCAAGTTGCCGCCGAGCAATTACGTCGAGGAAATCCGCGAACCGATCATCCGCGCGAATATCCTCACCCCGCCGGACTACGTCGGCAATGTGATCACGCTGTGCGAAGAGAAGCGCGGTGCGCAGATCAGCATCAATTACCTTGGCGGTCAGGTGCAGATCAGCTATGAGTTGCCGATGGCCGAGGTGGTGCTGGACTTCTTCGACAAGCTGAAGTCGGTCTCGCGCGGTTACGCGTCGTTGGACTATCACTTCCTGCGCTTCGACGCCGGCCCGTTCGTGCGCGTGGACACCCTGATCAACGGCGACAAGGTCGATGCGCTGTCGATCATCGTTCATCGCAACTACGCCGACCGCCGCGGTCGCGAACTGTGCGAGAAGATGAAGGAACTGATTCCGCGACAGATGTTCGATGTCGCGATTCAGGCCGCCGTCGGTGCGCAGATCATTTCGCGCAGCACGGTCAAGGCCTTGCGCAAGAACGTACTGGCCAAGTGCTACGGCGGCGACATCAGCCGCAAGAAAAAACTGCTCGAGAAACAGAAAGAAGGCAAGAAGCGGATGAAGCAGGTCGGGCGGGTGGAAATTCCGCAGGAAGCCTTCCTCGCCGTGCTTCAGATGGACAGCAAATGATGTTTCTGCCTTCTCCCGCCAGGAGAAGGTGCCCGCAGAGCCCGCCCCGGAGCTGATCCGGGGGCGGATGAGGATGCGATGAAGCGCTGGACTTTGAACGTTCGCGACTTTGCCGTAGCCTCGCCCCAACCCCTCTCCCGCCAGGAGAGGGGCTTTCATTTGGAGACGGTATGGTCTGGTTTGAACTCATCCTCGTGACGCTCACCCTGTTGACCGGCCTGATCTGGCTGGGGGACAAGTTGTTCTTCGCCAAGCGCCGGGCCAACGCCGGTGGTCTGCTCGACGCAACCAAAGAGCCGGTCGCAGTGGACTATGCGCGGGCGTTCTTCCCGGTGCTCGCAGTCGTGTTGATCCTGCGCAGTTTCATCGCCGAGCCCTTCCGGATCCCGTCCAGCTCGATGATGCCGACGCTGTTGATCGGCGACTTCATCCTGGTCAACAAGTTCTCCTACGGTCTGCGCTTGCCGGTGATCAACAAGAAGGTGATCGAGATCGGCGAGCCGGAGCGCGGCGACGTGGTGGTGTTCCGCTACCCGGGCAAGGGCCCTGACGACCCGAATACCGGTCTGGATTACATCAAGCGAGTGATCGGCATGCCCGGCGACAGCGTCAGCTACCGCGACAACCAGCTGACCGTGAACGGTACGCCAGTGGCGTACGAACCGATCGGCGAGTACGTCGGCAAG
>JANLSB010000331.1:0-1520 GCA_031362125.1 Lysobacterales bacterium
ATTCAGAGAACGCTCCGTCTTGGTACGTACATAGTCTTTATGAGCCGCCGATTTTGCCGGGACGAGTGCTTTTCCGGCGATTTCAGACCATCTGGACGGATTCTGGGCGCAGTGCCGCCATGCGTTTGAAGTTCCACGCCAGGCACACCAGCGTCCATTCGTTGCGGACGTTCGTCAATCCGCGCAGCAGGAACTGGCGGAATCCAAGCACCGACTTGATGATCCCGAACACCGGTTCCACCGTCTGCTTGCGCAGCGCGTAGGTGGCGCGCCCGGCCCGGGTCTTGAGCGTGTGCTTCATCTGCTCGACCCCGCTCGCCGGCTCGACCAGAGGCGCCGGTTCCTCGAAGCGTTCGCGCCACGCCCGGTGGTGCCCATCGCGACCGACCGCAATCAGCGGCGCGATCTCGGCGGCATGACAGGCCACGACGTTGGCCGCGCTGTAATACCCGGTGTCGGCCAGCAGACAGTCCGGACGCAAGTCCTCGGGCAGCGCCTGCAACGCGACCAGCGTTGGCATGATCTGTTCCTTGTCGTTCGCCGCCTGCGTCACTGCCGGCGCCACAATCAACATCGACTCGCAATCGACCGCCGCCTGGGCGTTGAAGCACTGCTCGAAGCCGCCGCCAGCAACGCGCATGATCCGCGAGTCGTCGTCGGTCAGATTGACCTGATCCTCCGCGCGCGGGCCGGCCTGTGGCGGGGCCGGCGGCTTGCCACCGGGCTTCTTGCCGGTCGCCTTGTGTTTCGCCTCGCGCTTGGCCACCTTGGTCTGATGCTCAGCCAGTGCCTGCGCATGACGGGCTTGGGCGCGCGCTTCGATCGTCGCCTTGGCGTGCGCAATCGCTGCCAAGCGATCCTCGCGGCGCTTGATCTCGTCCGGCAAGTTGACGCCATCGGGAATCGCACTTTTGTCCGCCGCCTCGGCCAGCGCCAGCAGCTCCTGCACTTCGGCCTTGAGCCGCGCTTCGATTTTTTCGGCATGGCCATACGACAACGCGCTGTGCCGCGAGGCATTGGCGTGGATCTTGGTGCCGTCCAGACTCACCGTGCCGAAGCGCGAGAGCTGGTTCTCGCGGGCAATCTGCAACACCTGTACGAAGATCGCAGCAAACTGCGCGCCGAAGCGACGGCGGAAATTCGCCAGGGTATCGTGGTCAGGGTGTTGATCGCAGGCGATAAAACGAAACGCCAGCGAATCGTATGTGGCCCGTTCGATCTTGCGGCTGGAGTGGGTGCCGGTCGCGTAGCCGTAGATCAACAGCGACAACAACAGCGCCGGGTGGTAAGCCTCAGTACCGCGCCCAGCGTAGGCGCGTTCCAACTCCGTCAGGTCCAGTGCCTCGACTACATCGACCACATACCGCGCCAAGTGCGACTCCGGCACCCAGTCCTGTACCGATGGCGGCAGCAGGTAGCCGGTCTCGCGATCAATCGGTCGGAATCGGCTCATGCACGCGGGTATCAGGAAGGGGGAACTCGATTTTAGCGGGGGCGAGGATAGTCCGACAGGCTGCTAG
>JANLSB010000356.1:0-1779 GCA_031362125.1 Lysobacterales bacterium
CGGCGGCCCGATCGCCGCCGGCGTGAGGTGCAGCACCGACACTCAGCGATCGATGCGGCCGGGCAGGCTCAGATCGCCCGAGGCGATCTTGAATACGTTCGCCACGCACAGCAGTGGTGCGTGCACACTCGTGTTCACCCGCAGACCGGCGGTGACGCCGTCGAATTTCAGATCGGCGAGCGCATCCGAGCTGTCGAACGCGACCCGCACTTCCACCTGCTCCGAGGCGAAGACCGGGTCCCAGCCGGGACTGTCGATCAGGATCGGCAGCCCGGGCCAGGTTTTCGGCAGGCGTGGCTTGCTGCCTTCGGCGATATCCACCACGGCCAGCGCATCCTTGCCGCACGCTTCGTTGGGTTTCAGCACAACCCAATGGCTGTGCCAGAGATTGCCGTCGTTGCCCACGTTGCCATCGCCGTTCTCGTCGTACAGGGGCGTGTCGTCGAAATCGGGATGCGCGGTCACCGCCATCGCAAGGATGCCGCTGCCGCGTTCGAAGCCGACTTCATGCGGGTCCAGCGACGTCGGCCACACATACGAAAACACGCGGCTGCCGGCGAGTTTGCCGGTGGCGGTGGGGCGCGACCTGCCGGCCTTGCCCGACACCGTCATGTGAAAGGTGGCGACGTTGCCGCTGCTGGTGATGTTGGCGTGGATGATGTCGAAGTCGGCCAGCGTTGCCTTCACCGGCTTCGCTGCGATGCCGCCGGTGCGTATGCCGGTGCCATGCGCGCCAGCGGCGCCGGCGGCGAGCGCTGTGATCAGGCCGATGGTGAGAACTCGCGTCGTTGCGAACAAGTGCCTGCGTTTCATCGCGATCACCTCAACGCAGGTCGGCGATGGCGGCGCCGAAATTGATGTGGAAGGGCAGGCCACCGATGACCAGGGCCGGCACCGACGTCACGCCGCTGCTTTCGGCTTCGGCGAGCCGGTCGGGTTGCTCGCCGAGATGCACGATCTCGACGTCGTAACGGGCCGGGTCCAGCGCTTGCGCGACCTGTTGTTCGGCGGACAGGCAGACCGGGCAGCCGGCGTGAAAAAAAACGGCGTTGTGCTTCATAATTGGGCTCCTTGAATCGCTCTTGCGGGTGGTTGGAGGAATCACTGAAGCCATCAAGTCATCAGTGAGGTCGCACAGGCGGCGTCCGATTGCAGTCGGGCGCCGCTTTTTCGTGTTCTGTTGTCATCGTCGTTCGCGATATCCGTCGATCAGCCGCCGCCTTCGCGGAAACGCTGCACATCGTTCGCCAGAACAGCGGTATCGCGCTGCGGCAGTTGTTCCGCACAGTCCACGCGCAGCGCCGCATCGCCGAACGGTGCGCCGACAAAGGCGCAGAAATGCGGCTGTTCGGCGTCGGTGGTCGCATACGGCCGGAAGTAGGCGCAGCCCAGACAGGTCCGGATGCCGGTGGCCAGCCCCTGCACCTGCGCCTGCTGGATCAGCAACTGCACGATCCGCAGCATCGCAGCGGCGTCCTGGTCGGGCAGGGCATTCAGCAGCGGCGCGAGCCCACCGCCGGCATGCTGCAGCCCGGCGATCAGCGCCGCGCCGGCATCGGTCAACGACAAGCGCCGCGCGCGCGCATCGTCCGGGTCGGGCGCGCGTTCGACCCAGCCCTTGGCTTCGACCGCACGGATCGAATCGCTGATGCTCGCCGCCGACACGCCCAAACGTGCAGCCAACTCACCGGCGCGCAGACTTTCGCCCTCGGAGGCGAGCACGGCCAGCAGTGCGCGCTGGGCGGGATGCAGCGCAGCCTCGCCCCCGTCCCGCCAGGC
>JANLSB010000389.1:0-3969 GCA_031362125.1 Lysobacterales bacterium
CGGCGGCCAGTTCGTGCTGCGGATCGAGGATACCGATCAGGAGCGCAGCACCCAGGGCGCGATCGACGCGATCCTCGATGCGATGGTATGGCTGGGTCTGGGCTACGACGAGGGCCCGATCTTCCAGACCGATCGTCTCGACCGTTACCGCGAAGTCGCCGAGCAGATGGTCGCCGCCGGTTCCGCGTACTACGCCTATGAGACCAAGGAGGAACTCGATGCCGTCCGCGAAGCGGCGATGGCGGCGAAGCAGAAACCGCGCTACAACGGCGCCTATCGCGAGCGGAATGCCGGTTTTCGCGACGATCCGAACCGGGTGATCCGCTTCAAGAACCCGCTCGACGGCGTGGTGTCGTGGGACGACAAGGTCAAGGGCACGATCGAGTTCGCGAATATCGAACTGGATGATCTGGTGATCTTCCGCTCCGACGGCTATCCGACCTACAACTTCGCGGTGGTCGTCGACGACATCGACATGCGAATCACCGACGTGGTGCGCGGCGACGATCACGTCAACAACACGCCGCGACAGATCAACATCTATCGCGCACTCGGCGCCCCGGTGCCGAATTTCGCGCATCTGCCGATGATTCTCGACGAGAACGGCGCCAAGCTGTCGAAGCGCACCGGCGCCGCCGACGTGATGCAGTACCGCGAGAACGGCTATCTGCCGCACGCGCTGCTGAACTACCTGGTCCGCCTCGGCTGGTCGCACGGCGATCAGGAGATTTTTTCGATCGATCAGATGGTGTCGTTGTTCGAACTCAAGGATGTGAATCCCAGCGCTTCGCGGCTGGACATGGCCAAGCTTGGTTGGCTCAACCAGCAGTATCTGAAAAGCGATGATCCGGCGGCCGTCGCCAAACATCTCGAATGGCATCTGCAGCAGGCGGGCTACGTCCTGTCGCAGGGCCCGGCGCCTGCGGATGTGGTGGCCGCGCTGCGCGATCGCGTGCAGACGCTCAAGGACATGGCCGAGCGCGCGAGCGTCTGGTATCGCCCGTTGACCGAATACGATGAAGTGGCTGTCGCCAAGCATCTCAAGCCCGAAGTCGTCGCGTCGCTGACCGATGCCCGGGACCGCTTCGCCAAACTCGACATCTGGACCGTTGAGAGCGTCAGCACAGCGCTGCACGCGACCGCCGAAGCGCTGGGACTGGGCATGGGCAAAGTCGCGCAGCCGCTGCGGGTGGCGATCACCGGTACCCAGGTCAGCCCGGATATCTCGCACACGGTCTATCTGGCCGGGCAGGCCGAAGCCATCGCGCGCATCAACGCCGCGTTGGCCAAACTGCCTGCTGCTTGAGTCCTGGTCGATCCGCCGCCATCATCCCTGTATGGGCACTCATCACTGCACCGATCCGCAGCACCACGTTCACGACGCCGACGGCTTCGTGCATGCGGTCGAGCGCGCCTGCCGCGAGCGCGGGCTGCGGCTCACGCCGATTCGCGTGCGGGTGCTGGGCCTGATCGCCGAGCAGGGCAAGCCGGTCAAGGCCTACGATCTGCTCGACCGCATTCGCTCGGACAAGCTCGAAGACGAGGCCAGCGCCGGTGCCGCCGCGCCGCCAACCGTGTACCGCGCGTTGGATTTCCTGCTCGCCAACGGCTTCATTCATAAGCTCGAATCGGTCAATGCCTTCGTCGCTTGCCATCATCCGAGCACGGCGCAGCATTCCGTACCCTTCTTGATCTGCGACCGCTGCCATAACGCCGTGGAACTGGAAGACGAACGCATCGTCGCGATGCTCGATGAGCGCGCGCGCGCACTCGGCTTCCTGCCGCAGGCGCAGACGCTGGAAGTGCACGGTATTTGCGCGCGCTGCGCCGTCTGATACTGCCTTGCCGCTGGATACATTGTTCGTCGATTGAATCGCATACGCGACCTAGCGCGCGATCGTTTCGGCGAGAATAGTGCGCGCATCGAAATGCGATGAAATCGAACATCTGGGGAAGATTCGAAGAATGCCACTTACGCGCTAAGTGGCGCCAAACGCGACGCGTATGCGATAGCGGCCAACGTACGTCGTGCCGGGGGCGCGTGTCCGCTGTGCGATCGCCGCCGCGTTAGCTGCTTGTGCAGGTCATGACGGGCGATGTCGCAGATGATGAACCTGCATGCGATCCGATTCGCGCCGTCGAAACAAGGAGATCAACATGCCGATCGATCTGGCCTTTCTAGGCAACCGCTACCACAGCATCATCTATGAATATCCATGCCCGCAGCGCATCCTGATGGTGACGGATGGCTTGGATTTCAGCACCGATGGTTTCGGGTTGTCCGAATTCGTCGGCATCATTCGCGCCGCCGGGCACACCGTCCACACCGCGCATCGGTTCGGGTCTGGACCGAATCTCACCATTCCAGGAAGTTACGACTTTTCTAATGCCGCTACGCCGCTCACCACCGCGAATTACGACCAACTCTGGTTGTTCGGTGTTGACAGCACCCCGACGCTGCCGGCACCGGAACAGTCGGCGATCGCGCAGTTCATGAATGCTGGCGGTGGAGTCTTCGCAACCGGCGACCACTCCACGCTTGGTCTAACGTTGGGAGCGAACATCCCCCGCGTGCGCTCGATGCGCGAGTGGTCGGCGGTTCCGATGTCGAGCACCGGCCGCTTGGATACGGTGCTCGATCCAGGTGGCGACGGCATCCAGCAATTCGACGATCAGTCCGATGCGATCGCGCAGCGGATGTTTCCGGTGTTCTTTTCCAACGGTGGCGCGCAGACGTCCGCTTCGACATGGTCGGTGCATCCGGTATTGCGTCATCCTTCCGGCGCGGTCGATGTTCTGCCTGATCATCCCCACGAAAGCGAATGCTATGCGGCGATACCGTTCGCAGGGAATTTCGCCGGTGTCGAAGAATGGCCGGCCCCGCTTGTGGGCGGGCCGCGGATCGCGCCGGTTCTGGTCGCTAAATCGATCTCGGCCGGCCGTTTCCTCACCGATGCACTGAAACCGCCGGTGATGCCGCGCTGTTTTGGCGCGATTTCCGCTTACGATGGCGACCCTGCGCAGGTCGGCCGCATCGTCTGCGACGCCACCTGGCATCATTTCATCAATATCAATCTCAATGGCCAAGGCGCAGCTCCAGATGCCAACGGCAGCCCGCGCAGAGGCTTGCATTCCGCGCCCGGCGTACCGACTGCGGAATACCTGAAAATCCAAACCTACTTCGGCAACACCGCGCGCTGGTTGTCGCCTCGCGGCCGCCGTTTTTGCTGGCCGTTTTGGCTGGCGGCAGTGGCCCGTTTCGATATCGAAGCGATCGAACTGCAATTGCCGCGTCCGCATCCCTGTCCCTGGGATACGCTCATCGACATCGGCCGCAGTTTGGAGGGCGTTATCGACAAACGTTTTGGCCCTGGCGCGTTGACGGCGGCGGTCGACGACATGCTCGATGCGCTCGGCGAGGGCTCGGGATTGGCGGCCGTGTTGCACAGCCGCGCTGCGGTGGAAGCACGCGATAAGCAAGACGGTCTGGAGACGCTGCTGCCGTTGGCGGACATGCGACGCGCTGCGTTCGCGAGTCTGGTCAATCTGTTGGCCGAACGTCTGCCTGCAGACGAACGTAAGCTCGAAGAGGTGATGAAACAGCACGATGGGCTGGCGCTAGACGCGATCGGTGAGAGCCTGCTCGCCGCCGAGCGTGCGATCGCCGCACATCTAGAGCGCGCTTTGGGCGATAGCCTCGCGCGCACCGAATTGCTGAAAAAGAAGCCGCTAAAAGCCAGTCTTACCGCGTCCAAGAACAAGACGTTGGAACTTGCTAAGGCACTGTCGTCTGGCACCAAGCCTAGGCCGACCAAACCCTCGAAGCCGACGACGAAGCCCAGGGTGAAATGATTTCGGCGTTGCCCAGCGGCGCGCGCCCTAGTGCATAAAAAACGGCGCCGGAGAATGTCCGGCGCCGTTCGCTTGTAGTTGCACGCACCGCGCGCCTGCCAGGGAGAGAATCGACAG
>JANLSB010000391.1:0-2555 GCA_031362125.1 Lysobacterales bacterium
GCATCGGGGAAGCGATTGTCTTCGAGTTTCGTCTCCTGCAGCCCGACCACGTCGGGTTGGGCGTCCTGCAGCCACTGTTCCAGATGCGGCAGGCGTACGTTGAGCGAATTGACGTTCCAGCTGGCGATTTTCATTCCGGAATTGTAACGAGAAACGCTTCGGGAATCGTCACGCGCTCCCTCCACCAGTCATATCCATTTCGCGAAATCGTTTGATCGAAATCAAGTTGTGCTGCTGGCAAACAATGATATTGGACGCCCGGTCCAACGCTTCAGGAAACGCATTCATGTCCTCGGTCCGAGACATCAAATACGCATGGCCAGTCCGTGCAATCCACTGGCTTACCGCCGGTCTGATCCTGCTGGCCTATCTCACCAGCGAACTCGGCGAGGACATCGAGAAGGGTGGGTCCACTGGTGTCAATTGGCATGTCTTCGCGGGCTTGGGGTTGTTGCTGCTGTTCGTGCCGCGACTGCTCGCGAAGTTCGCCGCCTCGCCGCATCCGATCGCGCCACCGCCGCCACGCTGGAGTCTGCTGCCGGGCAGGCTGGTCACGTTCGCGCTGCTGTTGTTCGTGGTGGTGCAGCCGGTGCTGGGCATCCTGACGGTCTGGTCCGAAGGCCACGCGCTGCCGATCCCGCTGACGCCATGGTCGCTGCCCCCGATGATCGTGCTCGGCGAAGGCGCCGAGGACATGCTGGAAGACGCGCACGAAACATTGGGCACGGTCTTTTACGCAGTGATCGCGATGCACGCACTGGCTGCGCTGTGGCATCACTTCATCCGTTGCGACACGACCCTGCGGCGGATGCTGTAGATGCTGCAGGCGCGTCATATGTAGCCGATGCTCACCGCGATCGCCACCGCGGTCGCGGCCAGGCCGACCAGGATCAACTCCAGCCGCCAGATCGCGCGCAGCCAGCGCTGCCAGCTCACGCCGGCCACGCCGATCGCGCCCATCAGTACCGCCGAGGTCGGAATCACCAGATTGGTGATGCCGTCGCCCAGTTGGAACGCCAGCACCGCGACTTGCCGGGTGATACCGACGATGTCGCCCAGGCCGGCATCCGCATTCGATCCTTTCGATCCGGTGGATTTCTATCTTGATGCGCTGCGCCAAGCCGGCGCCGAGGTCGAATGGTGGCCGGTGGATGCGGCGTTGGCCGCCGCTGTGTTCGAGCGTCGCGATTGTGCGGCATTGCCGGCACTGCGGCTGGACATGCTGGCATTGCCGGGGCGCGGACGGATCTATCCGGATCTGGTCGCGCAGCAGCAGCGCGCCTGCGAGGATCCCGAAGTACTGATCGCGCTTCCGGCGCGGGTGCAGGGCGTGTTTTTTTCAGGCGGCGACCAGTGGCGATTGAGACGCGCCTTTTTCGATCGCGACGATCGCCCGAACCCATGGCTGCAGGCATTGCGTGATGCCGCCGCCAAAGGCGATGTGGTGATCGGCGGCACCAGCGCCGGCAGCGCGGTGCAGTCGAGTGGGCCGATGATCACCAGCGGCACCACCGAAGAGGCCTTGAAACATGGCGCGATCGCGTCGCCGCCGCCGGTGCCGGGCTGCACGCGCAGTGGCGATTGCATCGGCGGGCTCGACGAAGACGCCTTCACCTATTGGCCCGCCGGTGGCCTCGGGCTTGCGCCGGACATGAGCGTCGACACGCATTTTTCAGAACGCGCGCGTGAACTGCGGCTGCTGCGCCTGCTTGCCGACACCGGTACGCGCTTCGGCATCGGTATCGACGAAACCAGTGCCCTGCACTTGCGCTGGCGCAACGATGGCAACAGCGATGGTTTCATCGAGATCCGCGCGTTGGGGGCTTCAGGCGGCTGGGTCTTCGATGCGACAACCGAATGCGTCGAAGGCGTGCGCAACGCCCAGGCGCATTACATCGCCCCGGGCACATCGCTGCGCTGGAATCGCAATGGCATCGCAGCCGATGGCATTCCAACAGGGGATGTCATCGCACGCTGCCACCTCCGAATGTGACGTCAAGGGTGTACGCGCCACTGCCTCGGTAAGCGGTGAGCTTGAGGACATGGCGGCCGGTGACGGTCGCCTGGCAGGTGCCGCTGTCCGGGGTCGAGCCGCTTCTGCCGCTGGCGATCGCGCTGCCGGTGCCCCGATACAGGTCCCAGTCGAAATCGTTGCCGACGGCGTGACCGAGGACGATGTTGATCGCGCCGGCAGCGGGCACATCGAAATAGAACCAGTCGATGTCGGATGACTTCGACAGACTGCCGGTCACGCGCGTGCCGGAGCCAACCGGGCCATCGGCGGTACTTTCGGTGTTGTTGCTTTCGCTTTCGCTGGCGATCTGCGTGAAGGCGGGCGCTGCGAACAGCGTGGTGCAGAAACACAGCGCGACAAGAGCGGCACGCGCAGCGATGCGCGGAAGTCGAAGGGACATGGCAATCTCCATTGCGTTGGACGCGCGCGCAGAGCGCAGCGCACCCGTTCGGATGCGGGGGATGATGTTGATCGATCAATTGATCGATCAGGTGCCCAAGGACCCGATGCGGGTCGTGGCGGGTCAGCGGCGCAGGACTAC
>JANLSB010000410.1:0-4533 GCA_031362125.1 Lysobacterales bacterium
CGTGGCGATTTGGAGGAGGCCTTGCGCATCCGGCGAGAGGACGAATTGCCGGTGTACGAGCGTTTAGGCGAGGTGCGTTCGCGTGCGATCACGCAGGGCAAGATTGCGGACATCCTGCAGGCGCGTGGCGAACTGGAGGAGGCCTTGCGCATCCGGCGCGAGGAACAGATGCCGGTGTATGAGCGTCTGGGCGATGTGCGTTCGCGTGCGATCACGCAGGGCAAGATTGCGGATATTTTGCAGGTGCGTGGCGAGCTGGAGGAGGCCTTGCGTATCCGGCGTGAGGACGAATTGCCGGTGTACGAGCGTCTGGGCGATGTGCGTTCGATTGCGATCACGCAGGGCCAGATTGCGGACATCCTGCAGGCGCGAGGCGAGCTGGAGGAGGCCTTGCGCATCCGGCGAGAGGAAGAGCTTCCCGTGTATGAGCGTCTGGGCGATGTGCGTTTGCTGTTGTTGGGGAGAAAGAATTTTTCGAACACGTTGTTGAAGCGCGGCCGGCCGGAGGATCGACCCGAAATCCGCACCTTGCTAGACCAAGCGCTGGCCGAGGCCGAGCGCCTGCGGCTGCCCGAGGCGGCGACCATTCGTGCGCTGATCGCGCAAATTTTCGGGGATGGCGACGACAGCGCGTCGCCCCCGTAGGAGGGCCTTCCTTCTCCCCTCGGGAGAAGGTGGCGCGCAGCGCCGGATGAGGGTGCGTCGGCCTGCGGTGTTCCCGCTTCGACGTACCCTCTCGCCCAACCCCCGCTTCGCGCCCGGGTCCGCGCCAGCGGCGCGGGCGCTCAACCGCACGCGCGCCAATGGCGCGAAAACCGCGCGGTTTCGCCCCGGTGGGAGAGGGGAGCAACGCGAGCTCCTGCGCGTGTCGAAGGGCTGGGTCCCGGCCTGCGCCGGGACGATGCATGGTGCGAATACCCACGAAGTCAATGTGTTGCATGGTCCGTGAAACAGAAAATTGCAATTGCGTTGTTTCATCCGGGCGGATGCCAACCGCCGGATGCAGGGGCAGTAGAACCGCAGCCCGTGCGCAGGGCGTCGCGGCTGCGGTGGGCGTTGCGTGGTCGTTGGTCGCGACTCCCGTCGCTCCTACAGGGGCGGCGGGCGATAATGCGCGGGTTCGCGGCTTGCGCCGCCCCTACGACACAACCCCATGCAGCCCACCGTCATCGCCCCGTCCATCCTGTCCGCCAATTTCGCGAAGCTCGGCGAGGAGGTCGACGTAGTCCTCGCGGCTGGCGCCGACTGGGTGCATTTCGACGTGATGGACAACCATTACGTGCCGAATCTCACCATCGGCCCGCTGGTCTGCGAAGCGCTGCGCAAGCACGGCGTGACCGCGCCGATCGATGTGCATCTGATGGTGGAGCCGGTGGACCGCCTCGTGCCGGACTTCGCCAAGGCCGGTGCGTCGCTGATCAGCTTCCATCCCGAGGCCAGCCGCCACGTGCATCGCACGATCCAGCTGATCAAGGCGCACGGCTGCCAGGCCGGCGTGGTGCTGAATCCGGCCACCCCGGTGGAGGTGCTGGACTACGTGCTGGAAGAACTCGATCTGGTGCTGCTGATGTCGGTGAACCCCGGGTTCGGCGGCCAGAGCTTCATTCCTTCGGCGCTGGAGAAACTGCGCTTGGTGCGCCAGCGCATCGATGCGGTCACGGCGCGTACCGGCAAGATCATCCGCCTCGAAATCGACGGCGGCGTGAAGCCCGACAACATCGCCGAGATCGCGAAAGCCGGTGCGGATACGTTCGTCGCGGGTTCGGCGATTTTCGGCCAGAGCGATTATGCGGCAGTGGTTGCGCAGATGAAGGCGGCAGTGGCGGCGGTGCGCTGAGACACGGCACCGTCCGCTGTTGCAGGAGCGACGGAAGTCGCGACGCTTTTTGGGAACGTCTCTGCTTGGGCTGTCGCGACTTCCGTCGCTCCTACAGAGAACGCTTGCCGTCGCTGTCCGGCAGGCAAGAGAAAGGGCGGCACCTTGCGGTACCGCCCTTCCGGGTGTTGTGGAAGCAATCCCGCTTCCGTCCGTCGTCCCTGCGATGGCCTTCGATTCTCCGCAGCTTCGGTGACCGGACGATGACAGCCACGCGGTGCTTCGATGATGCGGGTCGCTGTCGAAGCCGCTAGGATGTCGCTGACATGACCGAGACCACTTTCCAGCATTGCGCGGCCGCAGCGGCCGCCCGGGACGCGAACCGGCGATGGCGCGGCTGAGCCGCCCACAGCACATCTCTCTGCCCGCAGCGCACCCTCTTCAAGGATCTTCGCGTGATCTCGTTCGAACAATTCCAGCAATACGCCGATGACGGCCATACCCTGATCCCGGTCGTCCGCGAGGTGCTGTCCGACCTCGATACGCCGCTGTCGGTGTATCTCAAGCTGGCCGATGGTCCATACACCTATCTGTTCGAGTCGATCGAGGGCGGCGAACGCTTCGGCCGCTATTCGATCATCGGCCTGCCCGCGCACCGCGTGTATGCGTTCGCCGGCCACACCCTGTACGTCACCGAGTTGGGCGAGCTGATCGAAGCGCGCGAAGTCGAAGACCCGCTGGCCGAAGTCGAACGGTTGCGCACCGCGCAGAAGATTCCGCGCCTCGCCGGACTGCCCGGTTTCGCCGGTGGTCTGGTCGGCTGGTTCGGCTTCGAATGCATCCAGTACATCGAGCCCAAGCTGCGCAGCGGCAGAGGCCTGCATCCCGACTACCGGGACGAACTGGGTACGCCCGATATCCTGCTGATGGACAGCCGCGATGTCGCGGTGTTCGACAACCTCAAGGGCCGGCTGTATCTGATCGTGCACGCCGACCCGAGCGAGCCGCAGGCCTGGGCGCGCGCGAACCGTCGATTGGACGGGTTGACCCATCGTCTGCGCCAGGGCGGCCCCGGCTATCCGGAAACGCGCGATTCGGTGGGTGTGAACGAAGCCGATTTCGTCTCCGGCTTCAGCCGCGAAGCGTTCATCGCTGCGGTCGAGAAGTCCAAGGAATACATCCGCGCCGGCGATATCTTCCAGGTGGTGTTGAGCCAGCGGCTGTCGGTGCCGTTCCGTGCGCGCCCGGTCGATGTGTACCGCGCATTGCGCGCGCTCAACCCGTCGCCGTACATGTATTTTCTCGATATCGGCGATATGCAGGTGGTCGGTTCGTCGCCGGAGATTCTGGTGCGTCTGGAACATGACGAAAATGGGCAGGGCACGGTGACCGTGCGCCCGATCGCCGGCACCCGCCCGCGCGGACGCACGCATGAAGAAGATCTCGCGCTGGAAGCGGAGCTGCTGGCCGACCCGAAAGAACGCGCCGAGCATCTGATGCTGATCGATCTCGGCCGCAACGATGTCGGCCGGGTCAGCGAACCGGGCACGGTGGAAGTGGGCGACCGCTTCGTGATCGAACGCTACAGCCACGTCATGCACATCGTCAGCGAAGTCACCGGCCGGCTCAAGGCAGGCCTGAGCTATGCCGATGTGCTGCGCGCGACCTTCCCGGCCGGCACCGTCAGCGGCGCACCGAAGATCCGCGCGCTGGAAGTGATCCGCGAGCTGGAGCCGGTGAAGCGCAATGTCTACGCCGGCAGCATCGGCTACATCAGTTGGCACGGCGACGCCGATACCGCCATCGCGATCCGCACCGCGGTCATCCAGGACGGCAAACTGCACGTGCAGGCCGGCGCCGGCATCGTCTACGACTCCGACCCGCAGAAAGAGTGGGAAGAAACCATGAGCAAGGGGCGTGCGTTGTTCCGCGCGGTGGAAGAGGCGGCGCGCGGGCTATAGGCTTCTCCAACATCCGCGCCTGAAACGAGACGCCCCGCATCGAGCGGGGCGTTTTGCATTGCGATAGGCGAACTGCTTTCGCCGTGCGGTCACATCACATCACATCACATGACTGCGCTGCGGCTGCGGCGCTTCGATCGCGACCACCTTCGCGCCCTGGCTCATGTCTTCCAGAGTTTTCGCTGCGGGTTGCAGTTTCGCGGTATCGATGTCGACGGCGGTGCGCTTGGCCTGATCGCTTGCCGGATCGCCTTGGAAGGCGATGATGCTGCTGTTGTTGCCTTTCACTGCGCCGGAAATTTCTGTCATGCCCGCCTTGTCTGCCTGCGCCGCCATCGTCGCGGCCACGTTGCGCAGCTCCTGCCCGCCGACGCCGGTGTCGAGCTTCTCCAGCGCTTTCATCGCCTGGCCGTAGAGCGCGGGTTCGCTGTGCGCGCTGGGTGTCGAGCCTGCCATTGCTGCGCCGGTTTTTGCGACGTCCTCGGGCCGCAGGAAGGGAGTGCCGCCGCCGTAGTGGGCTTCCTTGTCGGGCACGACCGGTTTCTTCGGGCTCGTGTCGGTGTATTTCAGGCCAGTATCCAGCAGCGACTTGTCCAGGCCGATCTCCTTGAGGTTCAACTGCACTTCGGGTGCGACGGCTTTGGGGTCTGCTTTCTTGGCGTCTGCAAGGATCTGCTTTTCGCTGTCGTTGATGACGTTGACCGCCCACTCGCCGTAGTAGTTCGGATAGTCCTGGTTGCCCTTGGCGCCGATGCG